>NZ_LMCV01000051.1:0-161760 GCF_001424925.1 Pseudomonas sp. Root329
GTGGGGTTTCCCCATGTGAGAGTAGGTCATCGTCAAGATTAAATTCCGAAACCCCTATCTGCGTATGCAGGTAGGGGTTTTGTTTTGTCCGCAGGAAAGTGCGAACGGACATTACCGGTACTTGATCACAATCCCTTTGAGTTTCCGACCTTCGATGGTTTTTACGTCGCGAGCCCACAGTGGACCGTTGACATAGGCGCCTACCGGTTGGATATGGTCGTAGACCACCACCACGGCATCGCCGCCGAGCTTGGCGGACTCGTCGCGTAGTTTTTCTTCTACCTGAGTGATGGGAGGAGCAGGCTCGACGCTCGCGTCGATGACCACCTCACCCAATCGGACGTGAGGGCGAAGAGGCTCGGTGCGCAGCACCACGACCTCGCTGGCGAGCGTCGGTGCGGGATGCTCCACGCCCACATAGGCGGTGGTCTGGGCGTCGACGGTGGCGCAGCCACTCAGCGCGAGCAGAGTGGCGGTGAGTCCTCCGGCCAGCAGTGACAGTTTGAAACGAGTGGACCAAGGCACATCATGGGCAGGCATGGTGGGGTTCCTCCGAACAATCCGCAGTTGTACGAGGTAGCGTGTTGACGGTAGCAGACGGTCCGGCAGTTGCCAGAAGCCCAACCTTTCCAGGTTGGGCTTTTTTCATGGTGCGCCCGGCAGGGCGCACTCACTAAGGGGTGAAAGTCCCCTGCACACCCGGCAAGGGGAAGTGCTAGCTAGAGGCAAGGGTTTCGCGGGTGACTGCGAGTCTGAAGGAAGCCCGAGGCAAAACGCTGGCCTGACGAACAGGAAGCGGATACGAGGCGGCATGGCGGGGTAAGTGGTCCATGATCTGCAAAGCCCAATACTTGCACAGAACGCCATGACGTAGATCCGACAGGCATAAGCGGGAAAGTGGGTGCGCAATACCCGGGGAGATCTGCACGGTTGCCCGTCAGGGCTACCGGCACCGCGAGGTGCGGGGATGGCCGTGCAGAAGTCAGCAGAGGGCATAGTAGGTCACGAGACTGAAGGCCTGAACGATTAATACCGAGAGTAGGACGACTGATCTCGACAATCCACGATGATGCAGAAGCTCCCAGTGTGGGAGGCCTGCCTGCCAGAGCCGGACGGAATCCGGAAGGAAGCCCGCAGAGTGCTGAGGGGGTTGCGGCGACAGCTGGGCGAACGAAATCGGAGGACTATCGGCTCATGGAGCAGGTGGTCGAACCCAGCAACATGCGACGGGCGTACAAGCGAGTTCTGAAGAACCGAGGCGCAGCGGGCGTTGATCGCCTGACGGTCGAGGAACTGAAAGACTGGTTGTTGGTGCACTGGTCAAGTGTGAAGACGGCACTGCTGGAAGATCAGTACCTGCCCCGGGCAGTACGCCGAGTGGACATTCCCAAGCCCAATGGCGGGGTCAGAACGCTCGGCGTACCCACGGTGGTGGATCGACTCATCCAGCAAGCGCTCCATCAAGTACTGCAACCGATTTTCGAGCCGACATTCTCCGAGGGCAGCTTTGGCTTTCGCCCACAGAGAAGCGCGCTGGATGCGGTGGCCAAGGCAAAAGAGTACGTAGCCGAAGGAAAGCACTGGGTGGTGGACATTGATCTGGAGAAATTTTTCGATCGAGTCAACCATGATGTGCTGATGGCTCGACTCGCCTATCGGGTGAAGGATGGTCGCCTACTGAGACTGATTCGCCGCTTCTTGGAAGCGGGGATGATGGCCGATGGAGTGATTCAACCTCGAAACGAAGGCACGCCTCAAGGTGGGCCGCTATCACCGCTCCTGTCGAATATCCTGTTGACCGACCTCGATCGGGAATTGGAAAGAAGGCAGTTAAAGTTCTGCCGCTACGCTGACGACTGCAACATCTATGTCGGTAGCGAATGCACAGGACGGCGGGTGATGGCGAGTATCAGGACCTTCCTGGAAGGTCATCTGAAGCTGCGTATCAACGAGCATAAAAGTGCAGTGGCGCGGCCTTGGAAACGGAAGTTTCTGGGCTATGCGATCACGATCTACCGCAAAGAAGCTCGAGTGCGGATCGCACCCGAAAGTCTTCGCAGGTTGATGGATCGAGTTCGTGAGTTGCTGCGCAAGGGGCGAGGACGGTCCTTGCGGCACACCATCGAGGTGCTAAACCCCGTATTGCGGGGTTGGGCGAACTATTTCCGATTGACCGCGAACATGCGGACACTGGACGAACTCGATTGGTGGCTGCGTCGAAAATTACGTTGCCTACTCTGGCGGCAGTGGAAAACCCCGAAGACCCGAGAACGACGACTCATCTCACTTGGGCTTAGACCCGAGCGGGCGTGGCAATCGAGCGTTAATGGGCGAGGGCCTTGGTGGAACTCGGCATCCCATCACATGAATCAGGCAGTACCGACGATGTACTTCGCCAAAATGGGGCTGGTCTCGTTGCGCAGCACTGCGCAACGACTCCAGTGTATTAATTGAACCGCCGTATGCGGAACCGCATGTACGGTGGTGTGAGAGGGCTGAGGGAGTAATCCCTCACCCTACTCGATCCTTGAGAAAGTGAGTTTCACTGATCCTTTTCGCAATTCACCATCCACGACACACCAAACCGATCAACCAACATGCCGAAGCGTGCTGCCCAGAACGTCGCTTCCAGTGGCATTTGAACGCTGCCGTCTTCCGACAACGCAGCGAAGACCCGTTCAGCCTCCGCAATGCTGTCGACATTCAGCGAAACCGAACAGCCGCTCATTTCGTCAGTAGGGCGATCAGGTGTTGTGTCCGAGCCCATGATCGCCTGATCGCCCACCAGCAGGCGGGTGTGGATGATCAGGTTGTGGTAGTCCGTCGGAAAGTGCTCGCGCGCGGGACTTTCGCCGAAGGTCATCATGACTTCGATCTGGCCTGGCAGGCTTTGGGCATAGAAGGTGAAGGCGGCTTTGCAGTCGCCGTTGAAGATCAGGTAGGGATTGATTTTCATGCTTTGCTCCCGGTAACGAAGAAGCGGAGGGAGGCTGAATTCACCTCCGGCTCCGCAGTGATTGGGCTCCCTTTAGCAAAGCGTTAGATATCGTGATTGGCAGGAATCGTTTAGATGTTTTTTCTATTGAAGCGGCGTGGCTTATGGCTTCTAGCGCCTCAGTAGTGATCCCGGTTCCTCAAGCTACTGCCCGTGGGCCGCGGGGCGTAGCAAACGTTCGATGGCTCCACTCACCAGACTCTCCAACAGCTCAACGCGCTCTTGCTCATCCAGCGAATGTTGCGCCAACCAGCCGGGTGCGCTGTTGAGTAAGTTTGCGATGGCATGTCCGGCGGCCAGCAAACCCTGTTCACTGAAGCGGGATCGGGCCCCGAGCATCAGCAGCAATTTGCGCTCGTATTGCTCGCGCAGCTGCCGAACCCGTTCCTGTTGATCTTCATTCAGGCAGCTGCTGTCACGCTCTGCCAGACGAAAATGCCAGGGCATCTCCTGATGCAGGTTCAAATGCGCTCGGATAAGGGCATGGAGCTTGTCACGTTTTGCCGGCGCCTTTTGCTCGATACGCCCCAAGGTTGCCAGCAGCTCTTCGTAGAACTCTTCGATCAGATCGAGCAGCAAGTGCTGTTTACTGGGGTAATGGTGATACAACGAGCCGGGAGCGAGCCCCAGGCAGGTCGCGAGCTCACGCATGCCGACCTGTCCGAAACCTTTGCAGGCGAACAGCTCCAGCACCTTGTCCCGGTACTCGGCAAAGCGCGAGCAACGCTCAGGCATAGGCATGGAAGCCACGCCCCGTTTTGCGCCCCAGGTAACCGGCGGCGACCATTTCCTTGAGCAGTGGAGCAGGGCGGTACTTGCTGTCGTTGAAGCCGTCGTAGAAGGCTTCGAGGATCGCCAGCACGGTGTCCAGACCGATCAGGTCCGCCAACGCCAACGGCCCAATCGGCTGATTGCAGCCCAGGCGCATGCCGGCGTCGATATCTTCGGCGCTGGCCAGGCCTTCCTGAAACACCAGGATTGCTTCGTTGATCATCGGCACCAGAATCCGGTTGACCACGAAACCCGGACGGTTGCCCGCGGTGATCGCGGTTTTGCCGAGAGTGGTCGCCATGTCCAGCGCCAGGGCGTGGGTGGCGTCGCTGGTTTGCAAACCGCGAATCACCTCGATCAGGCCCATCACCGGCACCGGGTTGAAGAAGTGCAGACCGATGAAGCGCTCAGGCTGGCTCACGCTGGCAGCGAGTTGGGTGATGGACAGCGAAGACGTGTTGGAGGCAATCACGCAATCGTCGCTGACCTGCGCGGCGATTTGTTGCAGCACGCGCAGTTTCAGCTCGAGGTTTTCGGTCGCGGCTTCGATCACCAGTTGCACGTTCTGCAGGTTGCTGTAGTCGGTGCTGGTGCGGATCTTGTCGAGAGCGGCGAGCTTTTGCTCTTGCGTCAGCGTTTCCTTGGCAACCTGCCGATCGAGGTTTTTGGCGACGGTCGCGACGGCCTTTTGCAGGGCGCTCTCGGAGATGTCGAGCAAGGTCACGTTAAAACCGGCCAAGGCGCAGACTTGCGCAATGCCATTGCCCATGGTGCCTGCGCCGATCACGCCAATGTTTTGCAGATTCATGTTCTGTCCTTCCGATCAAATCCCGCGATACCTTGGCCGCCGTAGTGGCCGAAGGCGTACTATTGGCCGCGAGTCTAGAGCCGGCAGGGCGGTTGTTCTATGCCGAAACTGTTCAACGGCACTGGTGTTTTTTGCCATTCGGGTGATGGGGAGAGAAGCGTTCACATGCGGGAAAAGGACTCGGTTTCTGCCTACTTCGTGCAGGCAATGATCCATGGGCTGGGCAACAATCCGCAACGTCAGAGGGCTGCGCTTGAACAGGCCGGCATCGATCCGGCGTTGATGGAGCAGCCCACCGCACGTGTACCGGCGAGTGCGTTTGCCGCGTTGTGGTTGATTCAGATCCGCGAGCTCAACGATGAGTTCTTCGGGCTCGACTCCCATGGCATGCCGCCGGGCGGATTCGCGCTGATCTGCCGGGCATTGATTCAGGAACCCGACCTGCACAAAGCCATGCGCCAGTGTCTGGCCAATTTCGCGCTATTCCTCCACGACTTTCGCGGCACGCTGACGGTGCGCGGCAAACGTGCAGTGATCAGCCTGCAGAACCACTCGCCAAACAGCGACGTCAGTCGTTTGGGCGAGGAGACGTTTCTGGTGTTGATGATCAGTCTGCTCTGCTGGCTCGGCGGTCGACGCATTCCTATCGACCGCGCAGATTTTCGCCATGAACGTGTGTCGCTCAGCGATGACCGTTTGCTCTGGGGACCGAACCTGACCTTTGGCGCGGAGCGCACCGAAATCGAATTCGCCAGCCACTATCTGCGTCTGCCGGTGGTTCAGGATCTGGCATCACTGAAAGTGTTTTTGCGCACCGCGCCGCAATGGCTGGTGATCCGTTTTCGTAATCAGCATGGCCTGGCGTCGCAGGTCCATCAGCGCCTGCGCAACAGTCATTACAGCCAATGGCCGACCTTGCAGGCCTTCGCCCTGGAACAGCACCTGAGCCCCAGCACCTTCCGCCGAAAGCTGGAGCGTGAAGGGTGTTCGTATCAGGAGATCAAGGACGAGGTACGGCGTGGCGTTGCGTTTGAGCAACTGCGTCAGAGCAAGGCGAGTATCAGTGACATTGCCGAACAGCTTGGCTTTCAGGAGCCAAGCGCGTTTCACCGGGCGTTCAAGAAGTGGACGGGAGAAAGTCCGGGACGGTATCGGGCGAGGTATCAGGGGGAGCTCACGGAGTGAACCCTGTTCTTGATCGTTTCACCTCGTTACTCGACCAGGCGAGACGCGCCTTGCTGCTGGTCTGGGCAACGTCACGCGGACTGTTTCTGGGATTGGTGCTGGCGACGCTGATCGCCGGCGTACTCCCGGCACTGGCCGCCTGGTTAGGCCAACGTATCGTCGATGCGGTCGTCACTGCCATGCAATTGCACGCGCAGCAGGGCAGTGCGCCGTTGTGGCCGGTCGTGCGTTATGTGCTGTTTGAAGCGGGCGTGCTCGCGTTGCTGTCCGGGACTCAACGGGCGTTGTCGGTCCAGCAATCGCTGTTGCGGGTGCAGTTGGGGCAGAAGGTCAATACGATGATTCTGGAAAAGGCCCAGACGTTATCGCTGGTGCAGTTCGAGAATTCGGAGTTCTACGACAAGCTGGTTCGCGTGCGCCGCGAGGCCTCGACCCGGCCGTTGGCGCTGGTGATGAAGTCGTTGGGGCTGATCCAGAACCTGATTGTGTTGATCAGCTTCGGCGTGTTGCTGGTGCATTTTTCGCCTTGGGCGCTGGTGCTGCTGGTGGTCGGTGCACTACCGGTATTTTTTGCCGAAGCGCATTTTTCCGGTGATGCTTTCAGACTGTTCACTCGCCGCGCGCCGGAGAGTCGGCAACAGAGTTACATCGAGACGCTGCTCTCTCACGAGGGCTACATCAAAGAGGTCAAACTGTTCGGCTTCGCGCCGCTGCTTTTGAAGCGTTATCGCGAGACGTTCGCGCGGCTCTATGCCGAAGACCGGCGCCTGACATTACGTCGGGATGGCTGGGGATTTGTCCTCGGTCTACTGGGCACCGGCGCGTTTTATCTGGCCTATGCCTGGGTGGTGGTCGATACCGTCCATGGCAATATCAGCCTCGGGCAGATGACCATGTACCTGGTGTTGTTCAAGCAGGGGCAGACGGCGGTGAGCAGCAGCCTGAGTGCCATCAGCGGTCTCTACGAGGATGGCCTTTACCTCTCCAGTCTTTATGAATACCTGGCCGAGCCTGTTGTGGCGGATACCGGCAACCTCACCGTGGGCGCGGTACCCGGCGATGGCCTGCGTTTCGAGAACGTCGGTTTCCGTTATCCAGGTGCCAGTCGCGCCGCGCTGGAAGGCATCGATCTTCACCTTGTGCCCGGCCACAGTGTGGCGCTGGTGGGGGAGAACGGTTCGGGCAAGACCACGCTGATCAAATTACTGACGCGGCTGTACCGTCCTGATCAGGGCCGTATCCTGCTGGACGGCAGCGATCTGCAAGCGTGGGAAGAAGACGCGCTGCGGCGGCGCATCGGGGTGATTTTTCAGGACTACATCCGCTACCAATTCTCCGTCGGCGAGAACATCGGCGTCGGTGACACACTGGCGTTCAACGATGAACAGCGCTGGCAGGCCGCCGCCGCCGAGGGCATGGCTGCACCCTTTATCGAAGGGTTGGATCGAGGATATGCCACGCAATTGGGGCGGTGGTTTGCCGGCGGCCAGGAGCTGTCCGGCGGGCAATGGCAGAAGATCGCGTTGTCGCGCGCCTACATGCGGCGCAACGCCGATATCCTGATTCTGGATGAGCCGACTTCTGCACTCGACCCGGCGGCGGAAGCGGCGGTGTTTGAGCATTTCAGTGAGCACACCGAAGGCCGGATGACGTTGCTGATCTCTCACCGGTTTTCCAGCGTGCGCAATGCCGACCACATCATCGTGCTGGACCAGGGAGCGATCCTTGAGCGAGGCGATCACGACAGTCTGGTGGCCGCGGGCGGGCGCTATGCGCAGCTATTTGATTTGCAGGCCCGCGGTTACCGATAGCGCTCAAGACTCCCGAGAAACCCGAGTTACCGTCGGCCCGGCCATCTGCGGTGGTTTTGCCTTCATCAAGCCGTCGAGTGCCTGGCGATACTGGCTACCACCCAGGCTCATGCTGTTGTTGTGCGTACCGCCGGGTACCAACAGCAGACGCTTGGGTTCGCTGGCGGCATTGAACAACTGCTGGCTGAACCGCGATGGCATGAACGGGTCGGCCAAGCCATGAACCACCAGCAACGGCATGTTGATGTCGACGATCTTGTCGATGGAATCGAATTTCTGCGACAGCAGCCAGCGCGCCGGCAACCATTTCACTGGCAGGTTGCTGTCGGCCACTTGCGCCACGGCATCGCCCAGCGAGGTGAAAGTGGACTCGATCACCAGACCGCGCACCGGCACCACGCCATGCCCCTTTTTCGCCTGCGCGGCCAGGTCTGCCGCCAGGTCGATAGCCACCGCGCCACCGAGTGAGTGGCCGTAAATCAGGCGCTTGCTGGCGTCCGGTTGCATCTGGGTGAAGCGCTCCCAGGCGGCTCGCGCGTCCTCGTAAACACTGGCTTCCGATGGCAGATCACCCTTGCTCTGGCCAAACCCACGGTAGTCGATGGCCAGCACCGAATAACCCATGGCGCGCAATTGCTCGATGCGGAACGCCTGGCCCGTCAGGTTCCAGCGCACGCCGTGCAGGTAGAGGATCGACGGCGCATCACGACGCGCGGCCGGCCACCACCAGGCATGCAGGCTTTGCCCGGCCTTGAAGCTGGCGGGCTTGATGTCGAACTCCTGAACGTCTTGCGGCAGACCGCGATACCAACCTGCGTTGCCCGGCTCAATACGAAACAGCAGCTCGCGCTCTGTGTACTTGAGCACGCCGCAGCTCACCGGCAAGCCGACGATTAGTACGGCCATGCACAGCAGCGGCAGCCAGCGTCGGCTCAAGCGGCTCATCACATTCGAAAACATGCGGGGGTCCGGAGGATGAAAAGGAAAGCTCGGGTTTTAACAGAAGCGTGGGCAAAGGTGGGGATAAATTCGACAGTCGTGTGTTGCCCCCGTCACCTGTGGGAGCGGGCTTGCTCGCGAAAGCGGAGGGTCAGTCACATCAATGCTGGATGTGCCGACGTCTTCGCGAGCAAGCCCGCTCCCACATTGGAATGCGTTCCCCTGTGGGAGCGAGCTTGCTCGCGATGAGGCCATTACTGCCCATAAATCTTTATAGCCATCCGCAAAGCCATTCGTCTTTGCTTCATACACCACTCAACAAAAAGATTGAGTAATCACACAAAATGTTATTTAAATAACAAAACAACAACGCCAGCGTCAGTCTGGCAAGCCGGATCAAGGTGGGATAGCAATGAGTAAGCTCGCAGTCATCGGTAGCAACATGGTGGATCTGATCACCTACATCGATCGCATGCCGGCCCAGGGCGAGACGCTCGAAGCGCCGGGGTTTGCCCTCGGTTGTGGCGGCAAGGGCGCCAATCAGGCGGTTGCCGCCGCCAAACTTGGGGCGGATGTGTTGATGCTCACCAAGGTCGGCGACGACCTGTTTGCCGACAACACCCTGGCCAACTTCCAGCGCTTTGGCATCGACACCCATTACGTGCAGCGTGTCCCCGGCGTGTCCAGCGGGGTGGCGCCGATCTTCGTTCAGGCTGACTCGCACAACAGCATCCTCATCGTCAAAGGCGCCAACGCGCATCTCGCCCCGGCAGATATCGACGCGGCCGCGCATGCGTTGCGTGAGTGTTCGCTGATCGTTCTGCAGCTCGAAATCAACGTCGACACCGTTTACTACGCCATCGAGTTCGGCCGCGCACACAACATTCCGGTGCTGCTCAACCCGGCGCCGGCCTTGTCAGGCCTGAGCCGTGAACACCTGGCGCAACTGGATTTCCTGGTGCCCAACGAGTCCGAGCTGGCGTTGATTACGGGCCAGACCGTGGACTCACCGGAGTCGGCCCATAACGCCGCCCAGACATTGGTCGCCAGCGGCATCCGCCACGTCATCGTGACCCTCGGCCAGCAAGGCGCGCTGTATGTCGGCGAGGAGGGCGAGTTTCAGATTCCCGGCCTGAGCGTTGCCGCGCGCGACACCACCGGGGCAGGGGACGCCTTCATCGGTTGCTTCATTCATCACTGGAGTCGCGACCGCGATATCCGCGCCGCCATGACCCAGGCCGTGGCGTATTCCGCCTGCTCGGTCACGGGCCTGGGCACTCAGACGTCCTACCCGGACGCCATTGCATTCGCTGAATTCCAGCGCCAACTCGACGCCTGACGTCGAGCTGATTCACCACTCAACGCTCACCACGGAGAACAACAATGACAAAGCCTCCGCTCCAACAGACGCCCGATGGTTTCTACCTGAACCGCACGCCCTGGTTCGCCTTCATTTTGCTGTGCAGCATCTTTGCGCTGTGGGCGGCGGCCGCGAGCATGAACGACGTGCTCATCGCGCATTTCAAAAAGGCCTTTCTGCTCAGCGATTTCCAGACCGCGTTTGTGCAGTCGGCGTTTTATCTGGGCTATTTCTTCGTGGCAATTCCGGCTGCGCTGGTGGTCCGCCGTTTCAGTTACAAGACCACCATCCTCATCGGCCTGATGCTGTACATGTTCGGTTGCCTGTTGTTCTTCCCGGCTGCATCGACCGCCAAGTACGGCATGTTCCTGCTGGCGCTGTTCGTAATCGCGGCGGGCCTGTCGTTTCTCGAAACCGCGTGCAACACCTATTCGACGCTGATGGGCCCGCGTGAAACCGGCACCCGTCGCCTGAATATTTCCCAGACGTTCCACCCGTTCGGTGCGATGGCCGGGGTCTATGTCGGCAGCTTTGTGATGTTCAAGGACACCGACGCCACTCGCGAGCAACTCACGCAAATGAGCGCCTCGGACGCGGCCGTCCAGCAGCTGCAAATGATCCAGTCCACGTTGCTACCGTACAAATGGATGATCGCAGTGCTGGTGTTGATGCTCATCCTGATCGCCATCACCCGGTTTCCCGCGTGCAAAGGCAACCAGCCGAGCAGCAAGAAAACCGCCAGTCTCGGCCAGAGCCTGTCGCGGCTGTGGCGCAACAAGCGGTTCACCTTTGGTGTGTTGGCGCAGTTTCTGTACGTCGGGGCCCAGGTCGGGGTGTGGAGTTTCACCATCCGCTTGGCGATGCAGTTGGGCGGTATGAACGAGCGCAGCGCGTCGTGGTTTCTGCTGACCACGTTTGCCGCGTACTTTGTCGGCAAGCTGATCGCCAACGTGCTGATGCGCAAACTGCACCCGGCCAAGGTATTGGCGGTGTACGGCGTGCTGTGCATCGCGTTGCTGGCGTACACCATTCTGGTGCCGAACATCACGGCGGTATACGCAGCCGTTGGCGTGAGCGTATTCCTCGGTCCGTGCTGGCCGACTATCTACGGCCTGACGATTGACGGCTTGGGTGAAGACACCGGTGTCGGCGGTTCGCTGCTGGTGATGAGCATTGTCGGTGGCGGGGTGATTCCGATCTTCCAGGGACTGCTGTCCGATTACAGCGGCGGCAACATGCAATTGGCCTATAGCGTGCCGCTGCTGTGCTTCATCGTGATCGTGATGTACGCGGTGCGTTGCCTGCGTCATTCCGACAGCGAGCGGGCAGCGGTGGGTGCGGTGGTCGCGTCATGAATACGCGGATCAATCTTCATCCGTCGCAGTTCGGCGAGGGGCGCAAAACCTTGCTGGAATCCGAGGCGTTCACGGTCAGTGCCTGGGTCTATCCCAGTGGCGTGCTGGCCGTGGAATTGGCCAACACTCGCGGCAGTCTCGTGGTGCTGCCGTATCAGGGGCAAATGATTTGGTCCGCCGTGTTCGACGGTTGCGACCTGACCATGCGCAACCTGTTCAGCCAGCCCAAACCCAGCCCGACGGTGATCGGCACCTACGGCTGTTTCATGTTTCACAGTGGCCTGCTGCGCAACGGTTGCCCGAGTCCCGAGGACGATCATCCGTTACACGGCGAGATGCCTTGCGCGGCCATGGATCGCGCCTGGCTGGAGGTCGGTGAGGACAGCGTCGGTCAATACCTGCGTTTGGGTGGCGAGTACGAATACGTGCAGGGTTTTGGCGACCGCTATCGGGCTAGCCCGAGCGTGACTTTGCGTGCTGACTCAGGGCTGTTCGACATCGCCATGCAGGTGACCAATCTCGCGGGCAAACCGATGGACCTGATGTACATGGCGCACATGAATTACGCCTATGTCGAAGGCGCTCGTTTCATCGATCCTTTGGGTTTCGAGCGGGTGCGCTTGCGCAGCAGCGTGCCGTCCCACGTGAAACCGACGCCGGTCTGGACTGAATACATGCAGGTGCTGGCGAAAGACCCGGAGCAGTTCACATGCCTGGATCAGCCGCGGCTCTACGATCCTGAGATCGTGTTTTTCTTCGACGGCGTGCGGGCGGATGACAGTGGCCACGCGCACTTTCTGCTGAGCCATCCGGACGGCGCAGCGTTCTACACCCGCTACCGCCCCGACCAATTCGACCATGCAGCACGCTGGATTCTGTATAACGCCGATCAACACGTGGCGGCGTTCGTGCTGCCGGCTACATGCGAACCGGAAGGCTATCGCGCCGAGTCTGCCAAGGGCCATGTGCGTTCACTGGCGGCGGGGGCGACGGCTGATTTCAGCGTCACCACCGGCTACCTGAATGCAGTGGAACAGCAGGCCCTGATCAGATGATCAACTGCGCGCCGCTGGCGGTAATGGCGTCGCGGTAGGCCTTGGGGATTTTCTTGTCGCTGACCACGAACTGAAAGTCTTCAAGGTTGGCGAAATGCGCGGTGCGCACCGTGTCGAACTTGCTGTGGTCGGCCAGCAACAGCCGATGTTGCGCCTGGCGCAGGACCTTCTGCTTGACCTCCACTTCATTGAAGTTGAAGCAGGTCACGCCGAAGTCCTGGCTGATGCCAGCAGCGGAAACGAAGGCCCAGGTCAGGCGTACGCTGTCGAGGATGCCGGTTTCGGTCTGATTCTCGAACACCTGGTTCTTGCGGTGGAACGTGCCGCCGCACACCACGATGTGGCAGTTGGGTTTTTGCGAAAGTTTGAGCAGCACGTTCAGGGAGTTGCACACCGCGGTGAACTCGAGCTCGTCGGGGATGAAGTCGACCACGAAAGGTGTGGTGGTGCCGCAGTCAAAGAACACCGTGTCGCCCGGTTGGATAAACCCGGCGGCGAGTTTGCCGATACGGCGTTTTTCTTCGACGTGCCGGGTGTCCTGTTCGGCCACGCGGTAATCGCCGGGCTCGCTGCCGTCGTGAATTTTCGTGATGTAGCCACCGAGCAGCCGCAGATGATCGGTGTACTTGCTCAGGTCGCGGCGCAGGGTCATCTCGGACACGTCCAGCAACGCCGCCATCTCGCGCAGATGAATGGCGCTCTGGTCTTGCAGGGCTTGTTGAATCAGCTTGAGACGCTCGGCTTTTTTACTGTCCACAGGCATTCCGGGGTTGAATGTTGGTGTTGTTTAAGTAACATTAATTGTGAGATTTGTAACGTTTTTGCGCGAATCACCCTCGATTGTGGCGCAGGGGCATTTGAATATACAAACAGGAGTTTTTGCGATGGCACACCTCGAACCCCAAGCGTTGGCGCAGTACATCGATCATACCTTGCTGGCGCCCGATGCTTCCCGCGAGCAAATCGCAACGTTGTGCCGCGAAGCCGTAGAGCACGGCTTCTATTCGGTGTGCGTGAACTCGGGGCAGGTCCCTCATGCGGCTCAATGCCTTGCAGGGCAAAGCATCAACATCTGCGCAGTGGTCGGCTTCCCGCTGGGTGCCGGTCTGAGCGAAACCAAAGCCTTCGAAGCCGAGCGGGCGATTGCTGCCGGTGCCGGGGAAGTCGACATGGTGTTGAACATCGGCGGGTTGAAAGACGGCTTGTTCGATCAGGTGCGGGACGACATCGCCCAGGTCAAACAGGCCTGCAGCAGTGTGCCGCTGAAAGTCATTCTGGAAAACTGCCTGCTCACCGACGCCGAAAAAGTGAAGGCCTGCGAGATTTGCCGTGAGCTGAACGTCGCTTTTGTCAAAACATCGACCGGCTTCAGCCGCAGCGGCGCCACCGTGGAAGATGTCGCCCTGATGCGCCGCACCGTCGGCGCGGTCATTGGGGTCAAGGCTTCCGGTGGCGTGCGCGATTATCCGACCGCGCTGGCGATGATCGAGGCTGGCGCCACGCGACTGGGCACCAGCTCGGGCATCGCGATCATCAGCGGCGCGCTGGCGGCGGGTGAGGGGTATTGATCAGTTAGACCTGCGGCATACCGCTCGTGTACGAGTGGTTATTGATGAAATTGTCGCGGTGTTTTCTGGCACTCGGGACGAAAGCTAAAGATCACAGCCTCGTTTCACTCGACAGCTCCTACAGGTGTACGCAAATCCCTGTTGGAGCTGTCGAGTGAAACGAGGCTGCGATCTCTTGATCTTTATGGCATTTCCGGCAGCTCTTGGGGCCGCAGGTCAAACACCAGCACTTCGGCATCCACGCCGTTGCTCAGGGCCAGTACCTGTTCATCGCGAACCCGCACACCATCACCTTCCTGCAAAGGCACGCCGTTGAGTTCAACACTGCCGCGGGCCACATGTACATAAGCATAGCGATTGGAGGCCAACTCCAGCGTTGCGCTTTCCTTGCCGTCGATCAACGCGGCATACACCCGTGCATCCTGACGCACCTTCAGCGAACCCTTCTCCCCGTCGGGGGAGATGATCAGTTGCAGACGGCCGCGTTTCTTCTGAGTGCTGAAGTGCTCTTGCTGATAACGCGGTTTGGCGCCGCTGACCTCCGGCACGATCCATATTTGCAGGAAGTGCACCGGCCGGGTGGTCGAGTGGTTGTATTCGCTGTGCGCCACGCCGCTGCCGGCGCTCATCAACTGCACGTCACCGGGGCGGATCACCGAGCCGGTACCCAGGGTGTCTTTGTGTTCCAAAGCACCTTCGAGCACATAAGAGAAAATCTCCATGTCGCGGTGTGGGTGCTGGCCGAAGCCTTTACCGGCGGCAACCCGGTCATCGTTGATCACCAGCAGGTCGGAAAAACCCTGCTCTTTCGGGTTGCGATAGTTGGCGAAGGAAAAGGTATGGAACGACTTCAACCAACCGTGATTGGCCGCGCCGCGATCCGAAGCTTTGCGAAGGGTCAGCATGATGAAATCTCCTGTGGGGACGTTGATTCGTCCGAGTGAGGAGAAGGTTAATAGTTACTGGCTGATGCAATAAGTAGATGGAAACTGAAATACTGTCCCTTTTAGGTTGACAGTAATCGACTGGCGATCACGTATTCTTCTCCGACGCTGATGCCACATTTGGCCATAATGCACCGCACTCTTCGGATGCCGGTATTTGGCAGACGGACCTTCTTATGACTTCAGTGATTTGAACCCATGAAAACCGTGGCTATGGTGTTGTTTCCGGACTTTCTGCTGCTGGACATGGCAGGCCCGATGGAAGTTTTTTCCATCGCCAATCGCTATCTGGCAGCGGATGATCGTTACGAACTGTCGACCATCGGCACCGAACATGGCGCACTGCGTGCCTCCAACGGCGTCAGCGTCCAGGCCGATTTGCACATCGATCAGGCGGATCGGGCGTTCGACCTGTTGCTGGTGCCGGGCGGTCCGGGTGCCTACAACGAAAAACATCCACCGTTGTTGTGTTGGCTCAAAGCCGCGGTCGGTCGCGCCGAGCGATACGGCTCGATCTGCACCGGCGCGTTTGTGCTGGGACATGCCGGTTTACTGGATGGTTATCGCGTGACCACCCACTGGCATTACACCGAACGACTGATCAAAGGCTTCCCGAAGGCCACCGTCGAGACCGATCAGATTTACGTGCAGGACCGCAATCTCATTACGTCCGGCGGTGTCACCGCGGGTATCGACCTGGCGTTGTCGGTGGTGGCCGAAGACCATGGAAAGAAAGTCGCCCAGGACGTGGCCAAGGTGCTGCTGGTGGTGATGAAACGTCAGGGTGGCCAGGCGCAGTTCAGTCCGCTGATGACCGCTGTCGCGCCCCATCAAACGCCGATGACCCGAGTACAAAACCATGTGCTTGAGCATCTTGATGAAGCCTTCAGCATCGACCGCATGGCCAGCCTCGCGAACATGAGTACACGGCACTTCGCCCGGATGTTTGCCCGGGAAGTGAACATGACACCCATGGAGTTTCTGCAAAGCGCGCGAATCGATTGCGCCAGGAATTTGCTGGAAACCAGCGACTTGCCGCTCAAGACCGTGGCCTTCAAAAGTGGTTTCGGCAGCGTGCGGCACATGCGTTTTCTGTTCAGTGAAAAGCTCGGTTTGACCCCGACTCAATACCGCGAACAGTTCAGCTAGAGCCTTCTTGTCCGTTATGCGCACCGTGATGGCTGTGACGCTCCCACCGTGGCAGTTGTACCGTCACTGATGCCTGCCAAGATACCCTGAACGCTTTGCAATGGAGGTGCGGGAGCCTGGAGGGCGGGTGCAAGGGATGTTGCTGCACTGTGAGCCGGGCCAGGTTTCAGCACGTGAATGTGCATGAACAGCCTCAGAGATTTAAACAGCGATGCGGTGCTGCGATTCGGCCCTTATGCATTCCACCTGCGGCAACGGCTGATCCTTGACGGTGATCGACCGCTGCGCATGGGCGGTCGGGCTCTGGATATCCTCCAGGTGCTGGTCGAGCGCGCCGGCAACGTGGTCAGCAAGGACGAACTGATTGCTCACGTCTGGCCGACGTCCGTGGTCGAGGAAATCAACCTGCGCGTGCACATTGCGGCCCTGCGTCGGGCGCTTGGCGACGGGCAGAATGGCCAGCGCTACATCGTCAACATTCCCCAACGCGGTTATAGCTTTATCGCCCCGGTGCAGCCTGCGCCCGCGGGCACGCAGGTCTTGATCGAGACCGTTCAAAAACATCAGCACAACCTGCCTGCACGACTCACGCCGGTGACCGGCCGAGATTCGATGGTCGGCAGTCTCGTCCGGCAGTTGCCGGTTCGGCGTTTCATGACCCTGGTTGGCCCCGGCGGCGTCGGTAAGACCACGGTGGCGTTGCGTGTCGCCGAACTGCTGTTGCAGCACTATGAAGATGGCGTGTGGCTGGTTGATTTCGCGGCGATCGATGACCCCACTCGAGTGGTCGATCATCTGACCCAGACCCTTGAACGAGAGATCGGCACGACGCTGGACGGGCTGGCAAACCGGCACACGTTGCTGGTGCTCGACAACTGCGATCACCTGCTGGAACACTGCCGAACCCTGGTCGAGGATGTGCTGATCTCGGCGCCTCGGTTGTCCATTCTGGTGACCAGCCGCGAGCCTTTGCAGGCGGCAGAAGAAACGGTCCAGCGCCTGCCATCTCTGACGGTGCCGCCCGTGTCGGCGTTGCACAGTGTCGCCGAAGCCATGGGGTATTCGGCGGTGCAGCTGTTCGTCAGTCGTGCCCGAACCCGTCAACAAGGGTTTGCCTTGCGCGAACAAGACCTCCAGGCGGTCCGTGAAATCTGTCGGCGGCTCGATGGGTTGCCACTGGCCATTGAACTGGCAGCGGCGCAGATCCACGCGCTGGCGTTGGTCGGTTTGCAAGCTCAGCTGGATAACTGTCTTCAGCTGCTGACCCAAGGTCGGCGCACGGCGGTGCCCCGACATCAGACGCTCAAAGCTGCGCTGGACTGGAGCTATGAGCGGCTGAGCCTGCTGGAACAAACCGTGTTGCAGCGCCTGTCGGTGTTCAAAATGTCCTTCACCCTCGATGCCGCGATTGGCGTGTGCAGTTGCGTGGAGCTGAAGCCCGATCAACTGGCGGAACGGGTGAAGCGATTGGTCGCCAAATCGTTGCTCTCGATGGATCAGGTCAACGGCACAGCCCGTTATCGCTTACTCAACACCACGCGCACGTATGCCCTTGAGAAGCTCGAACACAGCGGCCATCTGCGGGCGTTTGAGCGGCGCTATTCGCACTACATCAGCCGGGCGCGCTGGGTCTCAGGCGTGCAGTTGCCCATGGAGCTCGTCGAGTAATCGACGGACTTTGCTCAGGTCCGGTGTAGAAAATCCCTCGGTGAACCGATGGTAGATCGGTGCCAGCAGCTCATGTGCTTGCTGATACAAGCCCTGACGCTGCCAAAGTTGCGCCAGCGAGGTGGCGCTTCGCAGTTCCCAAGCCAGGGCGCCCTGGTGTTTCGCCACGTTTAATGCCCTTATCAACACGGCCTCGGCCGCTTCGGTTTTCAGCGGGCAATTCTCGGCCAGCAGCGCATCAGCCCGGGCCCGCAGAACTTCTGCCGTGCTCCAGCCGGCCGTACCGGTGTCGGCCCGTTGCAACAGGGCGTCATCGACGAAACTGCAATCCAGGGTGACCATGATGTCCTTGATCAGCCCCACGCCGGGCTGAAGAGGCAAGTGCGCCTCGGCGCGGTCGATCACCTGCGCATAGTGCCGGGCCCAGGTGTAGAACAGCAGCACCGAGTGTTTCTGTGCTTGTTCCAGCAGCAGGCGCAAGAGTTCACGAGCGGTACGGGTATCGCCGTTGTAGTGAGCGATCAGGCAACCGGCCAGCGCCAGGGTATAGCAGATGGACGTGCCATGGTTGATCTGGATCGCAATGTCCAGCGCTTGCCGGGCGGTGCGCCAGGCTTGTTCCGGTTGCCCCTGCAACCAGAGGATGCGCGCCAGAATCGTCAGGGCGGCGACGCTCTGATCGTAGTGCACGCCAAAACCGTAGGTGAAGCGGTTGAGGTGGCCGCTCTGGGCCATGCGCTGAAGGACCTGTTCGGCATTCACCCGCGCTTGCTGCTGGTCCCCGGCAAAGTGCAACGCGAGGACCCGCAAGCGATGCGTGCTAAGGGACACCACCGCATCGCCGTGCAGCCCCAACCGATCGAATTGCCGGCTCTGTTCCAAGGCCATTTGATAGTTGGCGCTACAGAGGTTGACCGCCATATGTCCTGACACCGCCCGCAACTGACCGGCCAAATCGTTGCAATGTTTGGCCAGGGTTCTGGCGCTGACGAAAGCCTCGATGGTTTCCGCCGTGCCGACCTGAGTGTGATAGCAAGAACTGCCGAGGGCGAGATGCAGGGCTATTTTCAGCTGCGGGCAGGGATCGGACGTTGCATCGAGCAGTGCCAGCGCCCTACGCACGTACAGACCGTGCTCCTTGAGCAGTGACAGTTCCTGCCACAGCGGCGTGGAAGCTGCCGTCAGGCGAATCGCCAATGCCTGCGGTCCTTGCGCGTTAAAGCACCAGTCGAGGGCCGAACGAATGTCTTCCAGACCGCGGACATAACGCTCGATCCACGTGCCCGTCGGAATCAGCTCCCAGTCGTGCTGGGCCTGATTCATCAAAGCCAGGCAGCGCTCGGCGTGACGTTCCAGGGTATCGGGCAGGTCGGCGGCCTGGTCGAGTTTTTCCAGGGCATAGCTGCGGGTGGTGTCGAGCAATCGGTAGAACACCTCTTCGTCACCCACTTCCACGTTCAGCAGCGATTTGGCCACCAGTTGCGTGATCGAGCCAAACACTGCCTGCGGTTCGATGTGTTCGCCGACGATCACCGCCGCCGCCGATTCCAGGGTGAATCCGCCTCTGAACACACCCAGTCGGCGCAGACAGGTTTGTTCGCAGGCACTCAGCAGCTCGAAGCTCCAGTCCAGCGTGGCACGCAGGGTTTGGTGTCGGCCCAACGTGGTCTGGCAACCCTGGGTGAGCAGGCGAAAACTGCCTTGGAGTTGGGTCAGCAATCCGCTTAATCCGAAGCCGCTGACTTGCGCGGCCGCCAATTCGATCGCCAGTGGAATACCGTCCAGACGCCGGCAGATTTCAATCGCCAGCGGCAGCTCGTCATCGGTCAGTTCGAAGCTGTCGTGGCTGGCCATCGCGCGTTCGACGAACAACTGCAGGGCGGAAAATGTAAGGGCCTGAGCGCGGTCTGGTACGGCGATGGGGGGAGGGCAGTCCAGCGATTCCAGGCGCTGGACACATTCACCTTCGGCCCGCAGGCTCTCACGGCTGGTGGCCAGAATGTGCACCTCTGGCGCGGCGCGCAGGATGCTCTCGCTCAGCAATGCGATGGCGTCGACCAGGTGTTCGCAGTTGTCGATCACCAGCAGCATCTGCCGGTTGCGCAAGAACGCGGCGAGGCCGCTCATCGGCTCGGCGTCGTGCAAGGACAGTTCGAGCAATGTCGCCAGGTGAACGGTGATCATCGACGGATCGTTGATCGGCGCCAGGTCCAGCAGACGAATGCCATCCCGGTAGCGCCCGATCAGTTGTTCGGCAACACGCAGGGCCACGGTGGTCTTGCCGATCCCGCCGGGGCCGACCAGGGTAATGAAACGCTGGCGTGACAGCTGGACCATCAGACTATCGACGAGGGACTGGCGACCGATCATGCGGGTTCGACGAACGGGCAGGTTGTGACCGCTCGGCGCGGGCGCTTCGCTCCCTGGAGGGTGCTCGATGTGCTCCAGCGAATAGGGCGCCACAAAGCTGTACCCGCGCTGGGCCACGGTGACGATGTAACGCTGGCCGGCCTGGCCGTCACCGAGGGCCTTGCGCAATGCGGCCATGTGCACCCGCAGGTTGATGTCTTCCACCACGCTTTTGGGCCAGACCCCGGCGATCAGCGTTTGTTTGCTGACCACCTTCCCGGCGTGTTCCAAAAGGATCAACAGAATGTCCATCGCACGCCGACCCAGGCGCAGGGGCTGATCGGCCTCCATGACCAGACGTTGTCCGGGATAGATCCGGTAGGGGCCGAAATGGATGGCTTGTTCGGGGGGAAGGGTCAACGTGTCACTCCTGCTTGCCGCCGTCTGGTACGCGGTTTCCGAGCATATTTGTCAGGTTTTTACGGCAGCGCAATGCGCTGGCCGGATGACTCTGCAATGTCCGCCTGAACCGCTGGTTTGCGGCCCCTGTTCATGAGTTCCGTATTTATTGGGCGCGACGGTCTTGAAGATATCGCTGAGGCTTTTGGCGCACCAGGGAAAATTAACAACGTTTAACTCGTCCTGAGTCTGGTCTACGCCCAAAACTCTACCCTGTAGGGATTAAACATGTCATGAGGACGCGGGAATGAGCAACGTGGTGGTGGTCTATCACAGTGGCTACGGGCACACCCGCGTCATGGCCGAAGCCGTGGCCCAAGGTGTGGAAAGGCACTTGAGAAGTACCTGCCAGCTGATTTCGGTCGAGGACGTGGACCGGCACTGGGACCATTTGCACAGCGCCGACGCGATCATCTTCGGCGCGCCGACCTACATGGGCAGCGCCTCGGCACCCTTCAAGGGGTTCATGGAAGCCACGGCGGCGTTCTATCTGGCCCAACCCTGGCGCGACAAACTGGCGGCCGGCTTCACCAATTCCGGCTGCCTGTGCGGCGACAAACTCAACACCTTGCTGCAGATGGCAGTGTTCGCCGCGCAGCATTCAATGATCTGGGTCGGCCTCGACCTGCTGCCGGCGCGTTCGAGCACGGGGGTGTTCGATGGGCAAATGAATCGCCTGGGCAGCTCGCTCGGCGCCATGGCGCAGTCGAATGTCGAACAGCCCCCCGAATGCGCACCGCCTCCCGAAGACCGCTGCACCGCCGCGCATCTGGGCGAGCGAGTGGCGCGGCTGGCTGAACGCATGAGCCACTCACCGGTTTGATACACCCCAACACTCGCTAAGGAGATAACGCATGAGTACGTTCACGACCCGAGACGGCACCGAGATTTATTACAAGGACTGGGGCACCGGTCAGCCTATTGTCTTTAGCCATGGCTGGCCGTTGAACGCCGACAGCTGGGAATCGCAAATGATCTTCCTGGCCTCCAAAGGCTACCGGGTGATCGCCCATGATCGCCGCGGTCATGGCCGCTCCAGCCAGCCGTGGACTGGCAACGACATGGACACCTACGCTGATGATCTGGCCCAGTTGATCGAGTTACTGGACCTGAAGGATGCCGTGCTGTTTGGCTTCTCCACCGGCGGTGGCGAAGTGGCGCGCTACATTGGTCGCCACGGCACTGGTCGCGTAGCCAAGGCCGGGCTGATTTCCTCGGTCCCGCCGCTGATGCTCAAGACTGAAGCCAACCCCGGGGGCCTGCCGATCGAAGTGTTTGACGGCATTCGCGAGGCATCCCTGGCCGACCGTTCGCAGCTTTACATCGACCTCGCAAGCGGTCCGTTCTTCGGCTTCAACAAACCGGACGCCAAGTCATCTCAGGGCATGATCGACTGGTTCTGGATGCAAGGCATGACCTCCGGCCACAAGAACGCTTATGACTGCATCAAGGCGTTCTCCGAAACCGACTTCACCGAAGACCTGAAGAAGTTCGATATACCGACGCTGGTGGTACATGGCGATGCTGACCAGGTGGTGCCGATCGAAGCGGCGGGCATTGCGTCTGCAAAACTGGTGAAAGGATCTACGTTGAAGGTCTACCCGGGCGCTCCCCATGGATTGACGGATACCCACAAGGATCAGCTCAACGCTGATCTGTTGGCGTTTTTGAAGGACTAAGCGTCCCGATCCTATGCCATGGAGGCTCTGTAGCAGCTGTCGAGCCCCGGCGAGGCTGCGTTCTCGGATTTTGCGACTGCTTCGTCCGAATGCGGCCCAAACCGAACGCAGCCTCGCCGGGGCTCGACAGCTGCTACAGGAAATGTGTTGGCGGGTCTACGGGGCGTTGGGGCAGGGCGCGCACAGCGCGGCAACGCCACGCAAACGGAGTGATGCCTTCATTGCGAGTGAAGATGTGGCAGAAATGCGCCTGATCGCAGAAGCCGCATTCGAGACTGATTTGCGTCAGCGTCAGGTCGGTGCTCTGAATCAATTGCTTGGCGCGGGCGATGCGCTGGTTGCGAATCCAGTCTTGAGGTGAGAGCCCGGTGCTGCACTTGAACGCGCGGGAGAAATGACTGCGTGAGAGGGCGCAGGCCCGTGCCAGTTCAGTGACTTCTACGGTTTCACCAAGGCGCTCGAGGATCAGTTGCTTGGCCAGGCTTTCGCGCCAAGGGGTCAGGCCGCCGGTGTTTTTCTTTCGCGTTTCAGTGGCCGTCGCGCGGGCGACGCTTTGCTGAGAATGGGCCATGACAAATGTCCGTGTCGGTGAGCTTCATTTTTGGCAGCAGGGCTCTGGCAGGCGAGTTAAACGTTGTTAATTCCGTCGGTGTGGGTGGCAACCAACGGCGCTAACTCAGCACATTGCTGCAATTTCTACGGGGGCGAGCCGTGCAAAATCGACGTCATCTGGCGGCGTTGTACGTGGCCGCTCTTCTGACTCGACCAAGGTGGTGGCATGAAACATTCTCTGGTTTGCGCGCTGGGGCTCGCGGTAGCGCTGGCGTCCGGCATTTCCTCGGCTCAGGCACCGGCGCAAGTCAGCACACAAGTGCCGGGTTACTACCGGTTGGCGGTGGGCGATTACGAGGTGACGGCGTTGTTCGACGGCTACAACGATCTGTCGCCCAAACTGCTCAAGGGCCTGACCCAAAGTCAGATCCGCACGCTGCTGGCTCGCCGTTCGATTGAAACGCCGGGCGTACAAACCGCGTTCAACGCCTTTCTGATCAACACTGGCAAGCAGTTGATCCTCGTCGATACCGGCGCCGGCCAGTGCATTGGTGCTACAGCCGGGATGCTGTCAGACAATATGAAAGCCGCCGGTTATGAGCCTGCGCAGGTCGATACGATTTTGTTGACCCACCTGCATTTGGACCATGTCTGCGGACTGGTCGACGGCCAACAGAAACCGGTTTTCGCCAACGCCACGGTCTTTGCTGCGAAGGCAGAAGCCGACTACTGGCTTGATCCCCAGGCCCTCGCCAAGGCGCCCGAAGGTGCCAAACCGTACTTCAAAATCGCCCAGGACTCGACCGCGGCGTATGTGGCCGAAGGGCGTTTCAAGACCTTCGCCGCCGGTCAGTCGCCAGTGCCGGGCGTGGTCGACGCGGCGCTGGAACCCGGTCACACGCCGGGCAGCACCACGTATCGCTTCACCTCGCAGGGGCAGAGCATTCTGTTTATGGGCGACCTGGTGCATAACCTCGCGGTACAGTTCGAGCACCCTGAAGTGTCGATTGGCTTTGACGTCAACAGTCAGCAAGCGATCAAGAGCCGCGCCAAGGTTTTCAGCGATGCAGCGGCGAGCAAAGTCTGGGTAACGGCGGCGCACTTGCCGTTTCCGGGCATCGGCCATATCGCGGCAGAAGGCAAGCATTTCCAATGGATACCGGTGGAGTACGGTCCTTACAAACGTGCGGCCAACGTACCGCTGATCGAGTAAAGTCCACCGCTTAGTGCCTGGCTGAACACACGAGGGAATCTGCCTGTGAACCGTAACGATTTGCGCCGCGTCGACATGAACCTGTTAGTGATTTTCGAAGCGTTGATGTTCGAAAAGAACCTCACCCGTGTGGCTGAAAAACTGTTCATGGGGCAGCCGGCGGTGAGTGCTGCGCTGGGACGGTTACGGGATCTGTTCGACGATCCGCTGCTGTTGCGCAATGGCCGCGGGATGGAGCCGACGGGGCGGGCACTGGCGATCCTCAAGGAGCTGCAACCGGCGATGGATGTGATTTCCGGGGCGGTCAGTCGAGCCAAGGAATTCGATCCCGCTACAAGCTGCGATGTGTTCCGCATTGGCCTGTCGGATGACGCCGAGTTCGGTTTGTTTCCGCCGCTGTTGCGGCAACTGCAGGAAGAGGCGCCGGGGATCGTCGTGGTGGTGCGTCGCGCCAACTATCTGCTGATGCCGGCATTGCTGGCCTCGGGAGAAATTTCGGTGGGGGTGAGCTACACCACGGATTTACCTGCGAATGCCAAGTGTAAGAAGTTGCGGGACATCCCCTGCAAAGTGCTGCGTGGGGACAAACGACCGGGAACGCTGACGCTCGACGAATACTGCGAACGACCGCATGCCATGGTGTCGTTCTCCGGCGACCTGAGCGGCAACATCGATCTGGATCTGGCCAAGGTCGGCCGCAGTCGCCGCGTGGTATTAGGCGTGCCGCAGTTCAGTGGGTTGCGGGCGTTGCTTGCCGGCACTGAAATGATCGCCACCGTGCCTGATTATGCGGCGTGTGCGCTGGTTGATGGGTGTGCGTTGCGGGCTGAAGATCCACCGTTTCCCATCGATGCGGCGCAGCTTTCGATGGCCTGGAGCGGGGTGCATGACAACGATCCGGCGGAGCGATGGTTGCGGTCGCGGATCAGTGAGTTCATGTCAAAGCCTTTGCCTGTTTCAGCTTGAACATGGCGACCTCCGGGCCGACCACATTCCCGCCTGCCCGATTCTCTGTAGGAGCGAGCCTGCTCGCGAAGGCGGCCTGGTAGCCGACCAATCTCTTTCAGGTGTACATATCCATTCCTGCGGTAACGGCCACTAATGGTTTCGCCCTTACGGCGACTCCCTTTGGCAAACGCCCCAAAGGAAGCAAAGGTCTCGCCCCAGCGTCCGGCCCCTCGCCTGGGCTCGGCGTACCCTCGCTCCGGCATTCATCTGGGGGCATCGCCTCCGGTTGGCTTCGCTTCAACCTCCTCTCGATGTGTTCGACTTCGTCGAACGGCGCTGCGCGCCTACCCCCCAGATGAACACCTCCACTCAGCCTCCCGAAGGGGCGGGTGAATCAAGATCAAGAGCTGCAGGCGAGCTAACGCTCGGCCTGTTGAGTGGTGAGGGGCGAAAGACGTGCGCCGATTCCCTTGTGGGAGCGAGCCGTTCCCACAAGGGATCTGCGGTGGATCGTACCGCCGGGCTCATCCACAAAAAGAGCACGTACATCCAATTTTTCCCCTCCCCACACCGGCACTATCGAATGACGTTTCGGCACATCGCTGCCGGTGGTTTCTCATTAGTGCAGGTAGCCCATGAACGTTTCGCGATGGGATGAACGAGCCCAGGATCTCGGGTTGTTTTTTTTGCGGGTCAGCGGTGGTTTGTTTCTGCTGTGGGTGCACGGTTTGCCGAAACTGCTTAACTACAGCACTCAACTGCAAACCATCGAAGACCCGTTTCACCTGGGCGCGAACGTCACGCTGATGCTGGCGATTTTCGCCGAGGTGCTGTGTCCGTTACTGATCGTCGCCGGGGTGTTTGTGCGTTTGGCGTGCCTGCCGATTCTGTGTGTGCTGCTGATCGCGCTGTTGATTGTGCATCCGCAATGGAGCCTCGATGAAGGGCAGTTCGGCTGGCTGCTGATGATGTTGTTCACCAGCCTTCTTATCGCCGGGCCGGGACGGCTGGCGCTCAATGTCCGTTTCCCTGGAGCTTTGCGTTATGCCTGAATCCAATCGTTTCGAGGAAGTCGTGACACTGGTCATCAAGCACAGGGTCAAGGCGGGGTTTGAAGTGCCCTACGAAGCCTGGTTGCGCAACATTGTCAGCATTGCCGGGCAACAGGAAGGGCACTTGGGTGTCGATGTGATTCGCGGCAAGAGTGCCGGTCTTGACCTCTACACCTGCGTGCTGCGCTTCTGCTCGACCGAATCGATGCAGCGCTGGCTCGATTCGCCGCAACGTCTGGGACTGGTCAACGAAGCCACGCCGATGCTCGCTGACGGCGACCAGACCGAGGTCAATCCGGTCAACGAATTCTGGTTCGCGCCGCAAGCCGACGCCGCTTCGCCGCCACCGCCGCGCTGGAAGCAGGCCGTGGTGACGTTGTTGGTGATTTTGCCGCACACCTTGCTGGTGCCGCTGATCTGGGGGCCGCTGCTGCAGCTCAACGCCTTCCTGTCCAATTACGTGGTCGCGACGTTCCTGATCACGCTAACCATCGTCGTGTCGGTGGTGTACCTGTTCATGCCGATGGCGACGCGGTTGTTCGCGCCCTGGCTGTCCTCTTCCACTCAGCCCAAGGAAACGCGATGAACGCCGATCTGATTTTATTCAATGGCCAATTTCATACCGTTGACCGTGAAAACCCACGCGCCAGCGCTGTAGCGATCAGCGACGGTCGCTTTGTCGCAGTCGGCACCGACGCCGACGCCATGGCCCTGCGCGGTTCGGGCACACAGGTCATCGATCTCAAGGGTCGCTGCGTCATTCCCGGCCTCAACGACTCGCACTTGCACCTGATCCGTGGTGGCCTCAACTACAACCTCGAACTGCGCTGGGAAGGCGTCCCCTCACTGGCCGACGCACTGCGCATGCTCAAGGATCAGGCCGACCGCACACCGACGCCGCAATGGGTGCGTGTGGTCGGTGGCTGGAACGAATTCCAGTTCGCTGAAAAGCGCATGCCGACCCTCGAAGAACTCAATCAGGCCGCGCCGGATACACCGGTATTTGTCCTGCATTTGTACGACCGCGCCTTGCTCAACCGTGCCGCGTTGCGCGTGGCCGGTTACACCCGCAACACGCCGAACCCGCCGGGTGGCGAGATTGTGCGCGATGCCAACGGTGAACCGACCGGCATGCTGGTCGCCCGGCCCAACGCGATGATCCTCTACTCGACCCTGGCGAAGGGGCCGAAGTTGCCGCTCGAGTATCAGGTCAACTCCACCCGCCAATTCATGCGCGAGCTCAACCGTCTCGGCCTGACCAGCGCCATCGATGCCGGCGGCGGTTTCCAGAATTATCCGGACGATTATCAGGTGATCGAACAGTTGGCCAAGGACCAACAGCTGACCATTCGCATCGCTTACAACCTGTTCACCCAGAAGCCCAAGGAAGAGCTGACCGATTTCAAAAACTGGACCAGCAGCGTGACCCTGCATCAGGGCGACGATTACCTGCGGCACAACGGCGCCGGGGAAATGCTGGTGTTCTCGGCGGCCGATTTCGAGGACTTCCTCGAGCCGCGTCCGGACCTGCCGCAAACCATGGAAGACGAGCTGGAGCCGGTGGTGCGCCACTTGGTCGAGCAGCGTTGGCCGTTCCGTTTGCACGCCACGTACAACGAATCCATCAGCCGCATGCTCGACGTGTTCGAGAAGGTCAATCGCGACATTCCGTTCAACGGTTTGCCGTGGTTTTTCGACCACGCCGAAACCATTACACCGCAGAACATTGAGCGGGTGAGGGCGCTGGGTGGCGGTATCGCGATTCAGGATCGCATGGCATTCCAGGGCGAATACTTCGTTGAACGTTATGGCGCCAAAGCCGCCGAAGCGACCCCGCCGATCAAACGCATGCTGGCCGAAGGTATACCGGTCGGTGCCGGCACCGATGCCACGCGAGTGTCCAGCTACAACCCCTGGACTTCGCTGTACTGGATGGTCAGCGGTCGCACGGTCGGTGGCCTGGAACTGCATGCCGAGGGCTTGTCTCGTCAAACCGCACTGGAGCTGTTCACCCACGGTAGCGCCTGGTTCTCTTCCGAGCAGGGCAAGAAAGGCATGATCAAGGTCGGCCAACTGGCGGATGTCGCAGCCTTGAGCGCGGATTTTTTCAGCGTCGACGAAGAAGCGATCAAGTGGATCGAGTCGGTGTTGACCGTGGTCGGCGGCAAGGTGGTGTACGCCGCCGGTGACTTCGAAAAACTCGGGCCGGCCAGCGTACCGGTGCTGCCGGACTGGTCGCCGGTGGTGAAAGTGCCGGGGCACTGGCGTCCAACCTCACCGATGCAGGCGCAGGTTCACCATTGCAGCGGGCCGTGTGGCGTGCATTCCCATAGCCATGAAAAGGCGCGGTTGTCGAATGCGCCGGTCAGCGATTTCGCGGGTTTCTGGGGCGCGTTCGGCTGCTCGTGCTTCGCGTTCTGACGATCACAAAAAAAAGCGCCGACCCTGCGCGTCGGCGCCGTATGTAATACCCATCCACCGAGGAGTTTCACATGAGCAACGTTCCGTACAAACGCCTGAACAAAGATGACGCCGTTGTCCTGTTGGTCGACCACCAGACGGGCCTGATCTCGCTGGTTCAGGATTTCTCGCCGAACGAATTCAAGAACAACGTACTGGCCCTGGGCGATGTGGCCAAGTTCTTCAAGCTGCCGACCATCCTGACCACCAGCTTCGAAAACGGCCCGAACGGCCCGATGGTTCCCGAGTTGAAAGAGCAATTCCCAGACGCGCCGTATATCCCGCGTCCAGGCCAGATCAACGCCTGGGATAACGAAGATTTCGTCAAAGCCGTTAAAGCCACTGGCCGCAAGCAACTGATCATCGCCGGTGTAGTCACCGACGTTTGCGTGACGTTCCCGACGCTGTCGGCGCTGGCTGAAGGGTTTGAAGTGTTCGTGGTGACCGATGCCTCGGGTACTTTCAACGAAACCGTGCAACAAGCAGCCTGGGCGCGCATGGCGGCGGCCGGTGCTCAACTGGTGAACTGGTTCTCGGTGGCCTGCGAGCTGCAGGGCGACTGGCGCAACGACATGGAAGGCCTGGCGAACCTGCTGTCACCGCGCATTCCGAACTACCGCAATTTGATGAACAGCTACTCGGTGCTTACCTCGAAGTAAGTTCCGTCAAGCAACACGCATAACCTGTGGGAGCGGGCTTGCTCGCGAAGGCGGTGTGTCAGTCAACATTGGTATTGCCTGACACACCGCCTTCGCGAGCAAGCCCGCTCCCACATTGAGATTTGTTTATGCCTGGCGTTTCTGAAGCCACCCCAAAAACCCTCCTTTTTTGATCGGCACCGGTGTGGTCATCAACGCCAACCGACTGCTCTGCTGTCTGACTGCCTGCAACTTGTTCAGCGCCCGACCCACTTCGACACGTTGTTCCATGCAGTTACGGGTCAGGGATTTGTCGATCCGGTAAATGATGCACGAGGTCAATGTGGTGAAGGTCGCCTGCGAGGGCGTATCGGCGAGAATGCTTTGCTCGCCCATGACTTCGCTCGGTCCCATACGCCCGGCTTCGGTTTGCCCAGTGCCATTGGGCACGGTGGCGCTGACCACGCCGGTGGCGATCACCATCAAGCTGTCTGGCACTTCGCCCAATTCCAGTACCACCTGACCTGCCGCGTACTGCTGCGCGACCATCGACTGGGCGATCTGATCACGCTCATCCTCGCTCAAGGAACGGAAGATTTTCACTTCATCGAGCAACGCCCGTGCGCGTGTCGTCGGTTCAATCACGCCATCGAGCTGCCGGGAAATCCCCGCCGCTTCGAGGTGCCGATGCACCAGGTCGAACAGTTGATTGCGCACTTCGCTTTTTTTACCCAACTCGGCGATAAACCCGCTGGCTACGTATTCAGACATGGTTTCGCCAGACTCTTTCAGCACTGCTTTCGGTGCCGGGTTGAGCAGCAAACTGCTGCTGCCCTGAAGCGTGCGGTCCAGTGCATCCAGCACCCGACGCGGGCGAATGTGGTTAGGCACTTGAATGCTGATCGACACGCCGTGCATGTTGTTCGGCCGACTGAGGTTGACGATTTTTGCCTTGGCCGCCACCGAGTTCGGCACCACCGCGGTACTGCCGGCACTGGTCAGCAGGTGGGTGGCGCGCCAGTCGATGTCGAGCACTTTGCCCTCGACGCCGTCGATCATGATCCAGTCATCCACCTGATACGGCTTGGTGGTGTTGAGCACGATCCCGGAAAACACGTCGCTCAAGGTACTTTGCAACGCCAGGCCCACGACGATTGCCACGACGCCGGAAGTCGCCAACAAACCTTTCACCGGCAGCTCCAGTACATAGCCGGCCGCCGCGACGATGGCGATCAGAAACACCAGCGCGCCGATGACATCCTGCAGCAACCGACCGCTGTGACCGATGCGGCGCATCAGTACCAGACCGATGACTTCGGTGAGCACCCGTGCGGCGTACAGCCACCAGAGAATCCCCAGCGCCGTGGCGCCCGATTGCGCCACGCGATCCTCGGTGAACAGCGGCGCCTGCAACGGACTCACGCCGGCATTGATCGCGAGTGCGCTGAACATCACGAACAGTGTCAGACGCACACCGACCCGCGTGACACGATGCTTAAACGGCGCGAGGTGCCAGAGCACGGCGTCGATCACCAGCAGCAGGGCACTCCACGACAGCAGATGGGCAAGGAAAAAGGACATGGGGAAACTCCGGCTAAAGATTGCTTTCGATCGCGTAGCAGCTTCGCCACGCATTTCTGTGTGGCGAGTCGAGGGGGCTCAGTTCAGATGCGTCTTGAGTTCCAGTGCCGCCTGGCGAACCGCTGCTTTCACCTCCGGTATCTGGCTCAGCGGGTTGAGCAGGCCGAAGTCGTGAATCATGCCGTTGTAGCGCACGGCCGTGACCGGCACACCGGCCGCGTCGAGGTGGCGGGCATAGGCTTCACCTTCGTCACGCAACACGTCGAACTCGGCGGTTTGCACCAGGGCCGCTGGCAAATCTTTGAGCTGTTCGGCGCTGGCTTGCAACGGCGAGGCATGGATCTGCGCACGCTCGGCTGTGTCGGTGGTGTAGCTGTCCCAGAACCAGTTCATCATGCCCTTGGTCAGGAAGTGGCCTTCCGCAAATTGCTGGTACGACCCGGTATCGAACTGTGCGTTGGTCACTGGCCACATCAACAGCTGGAAGCGCAGCGCCGGAGTTTTCTGTTCCTTGGCCATCAAGGCCACGACCGCCGCCATATTGCCGCCGACGCTGTTGCCGGCTACGGCCAGGCGTTTGCCATCGACGCCGATGTCCTTGCCATGCTCGGCCACCCAACGGGTCGCGGCGTAAGCCTGGTTGATCGCGGTCGGGTAGTGCGCTTCCGGCGACGGCGTGTAATCGACATACACCGCGACAGCACCGGAGCCGACCACCAAGTCGTGGATCAGACGCTGGTGAGTCGGGTAATCGCCCAACACCCAGCCGCCACCGTGGAAGAACATGAACACCGGCAATTCACCTTTGACCTTGGCCGGGCGCACGATTTTCAGGTTGATGGTTTGCCCATCGACCTTGATCGCACGGTCGCTGATGTCCACACCCGACAGATCGACCTTCACCGAATTTTGCGCGCCGGTCAGTACCGCACGGGCATCTGCAGGGCTCAGTTGCTCAAGCGGCTTGCCACCGCCGGCAGCGAGGGCTTCAAGGAAGGCTTGCGTGTTGTGTTCGACACCCGGGCTGCCAGCGGCAAAGGCGTTGCCTACGGCCAGGGCGAGGAGGGAAGAGGTCAGGGTTTTTTTCACGATGTTCATGGTTAATTCCTTTTTAATTGTGTGTTCGGTCTGGGGTTAGAAGCAGCGGCTGTCGCTGCACCGTGGACACAGATTAATAAGGTGTCTAAAAAGGAAAAAGCGGCTATAAAATGTTTGACTGTCAACCAAGGCGTGACAATGAACCCATTCGAAGATATGCGTATTTTTTGCCAGGTCATGGACTCCGGCAGCTTCACCGCGGCGGCCGATCAATTGGGCCTGTCCAAGCAGTTCGTCAGCCGGCGTTTAATGCAACTCGAAGAACGTCTGGGTGTGCGTCTGCTCAATCGCTCCACGCGGCGACTGGACGTCACGCCACTGGGACAGAGTTACTACGAGTCAGCCTTGCGCCTGCTGGGCGAAGTCGAGCAAGTGGAGCAGGGCATCGCCGGCCAGACCACCGAGCCCCGCGGCACTATTCGTATCAGCGCGCCGTTGTCGTTTGCAGTAGCGCATTTGGGCTGTTTGCTGCCGGTGTTTTTGCAGCGTTATCGCGATGTCACGGTGGAGGTCGACCTCAGTGATCGGCCGGTGGATTTGCTCAGTGAGGGTTATGACCTGGCGCTGCGCATCGGCATTCTGGAGGACTCGACGCTGATCGCCCGACGCATCGCTTCCATCCAGCGGGTGTACTGTGCCAGCCCGGCTTACCTGGCCGAGCGCGGCACGCCGCTCAAACCCGAAGACCTGCACAGCCATGACTGCCTGCCTTATGGCCACGGGCGTCAGGTGCAATGGCGTTTCGAAGGGCAGGGCAAGCCGTTGGTGGTCAATGTCACCGGGCGGATGCGGGTCAACAATGGTGAATTGCTCAGGGACGCGGCGATTGCCGGCATGGGGATTACTTACTTGCCTACCTTCATTGTCGGTTCGGCGTTGAAGGACGGCAGGCTGGTGCCGGTGCTGGATGAGTTGCGTCCGCAGCCGCTGACGTTATCGGCGGTGTATCCGCAGCACCGCCAGAGTTCACGGCCGGTGCAGGCGTTGATCGAGTTTTTGCGCGCGCGCCTGGATCAGACTGAGGGTGTGTTGTAGAGCATGAGCACATGCCAGTGTGCGAGCCTGCTCGCGATGGCGGAGTGTCAGACGACGTCATGTTGAATGACAGATTGCTATCGCGAGCAGGCTCGCTCCCACAGGGGATTTGTGGAGCTTTGGGGTTCAGCGGTTGTCAGGACCTTTTGTCATCGCCTGGCTCGCCACCAACATGCACACCATGGTCGTCACCCGGTTCACCGCCGACATGTACGCCGTGGTCATCGCCGACTTCACCGGCACGATGAACGCCGTGGTCGTCGCCGATTTCACCGGCGCGATGAACGCCGTGGTCGTCACCAATTTCACCGGCGCGATGAACCCCATGATCATCACCGGGCTCGGCGTGAGTGCCATTGCGTCCGGAGGAGGCTGTGTTACCGGAATGGCCCGAGCCATGGTCGCTGCCACTGTGACCGCTGCCGCTATTGCCGCCACTGCCGCTTCCCCCGTTACCGCCGCTATTGCCTCCGCTGCCGCTGCCACCGTGACCACCGCCATTGCCGCCGCCACCGCTTCCACCGCCGCCGCCAGAGCCCCCGCCACCCCCGGAGCCGCCACCCCCACCGCCAGAGCCTCCACCGCCACCAGAGCCGCCACCCCCTCCGCCACTCCCGCCATCCTTGGCCTGTGCGCTCGATACACCGGACAGGCTGTCCGGAATCAATACGGTAGACGCCGACAGAACTGCGCCAATCGCTACTGCCAGTAAAAGCTTGTTGATGTGCATGTCGTTCTCCGTCTTCTTGTTCGGGTTGGAACGTTGATGAACAATGCAACGTGCTGCTTGATTCAGTTGATAAACACTTCAACGCATCGATTTATTCATTTGTAAGTCGATGAACACTGCAACGTGCCGCTCGACCCTGTTCCAGGGGTCAGTGAATACTCGAGGCCAGCTCGAAAATCGGGATGTACATCAGGATCACGATCACCCCGATCAGCAGGCCGATGAAGGTCATGAGCAAGGGTTCGAACAGCCGCACGAACCATTCGATCCAGCGGCTGATTTCTTCGTCGTAGAAGTCGGCGCTACGCTCCATCATTTGCCCCAGGTTGCCGGACTGCTCGCCGGCGCGCAGCAAGCGCAGGGACACCGGTGTCACGAGGTGATTGAGTTCCAGGGCGGTCGACAGCGACTGACCCTCGCGCACCCGTTCGCAGGCCTGGTCCAGGCGCGCGCGGGAGGCGACGGTGAGCAGGCCGCGAACCATGCCCATGGCGGTGACGAGGGGAATGCCGCCTTGTAGCAGAATCCCCAGCGAGCGGTAGAAGCGCGCCAGTTCGTACATGAAGATGCGTTGATGGACCGCCGGGAGTTTTTCGATCACACGGTCCAGGCCCCGACGAAAGGCCGGTTGGCGCTGGAGGAAGGTGAGGGCGACGATGATCGCCAGCAATGCGCCGAAGAATTCGCCCTGATGGGCGTGCAGGAACATCCCGCTGCTCATCAGGATCTGCGACAGCCACGGCAGGTTCGAGCCCAGTCCTTCGAACACCAGGCTGAAGCGCGGCACCACGTAACCCATCAGAAACAACACCACGCCACCGCCCACCACCAGCAACAGCATGGGGTAGATCGACGCGCTGACGATTTTTTGCCGAACCTCGTCCATGCGCTGGCGATAGCTGACGTAGCGGCCCAGGGCATCGCCCACGGCGCCGGTCTTCTCGCTGGACTGTACCAACGCAACGTAAAGAGGAGGGAACACCGCCGACAACTGGGCCAGTGCCTGGGAGAACGATTTGCCTTCATAAAGCAGACGCACCAGTTCGCTCAAGGTCTTGCGGGCCTGGGGCGCGTTCTCTTTTTCCGCCAGGCTTTCCAGCGCATCGATCAACGGTAGGCCGGCATTGAGCAACGTGGTCAGTTCCTGGCTGAACAGCACCAGGTTGAAGGTCTCGCGCTGTCGAACCCGCAACGCACGCCAGTGACGCTCGGCGTACAGGCTGATCACCCGGTAGCCCTGGTCTTCAACGATACGCCGGGCTTCGCTGTGGCCGAGCGCCTCGACGGTCATCGAAACGACGCCGGCCTTGCCAACGGCTTTGAGATGAAAACGCATGATCGCCTCCCGTCATTGCCAGCTGGTGACTTCGGCGTTTTCACCTTCGCCGCCGGGTTGGCCGTCCTTGCCCATGGACAGCAAGTCGTATTCGCCATTTTCGCCGGGGCAGCGATAGGTGTAGTTACGGCCCCACGGATCCTGCGGCAGTTTTTTCTGCAAGTAAGGGCCGGTCCAGCGGGTTTCATCGCTGGGCGCGGTGACCAGCGCCTGTAAACCCTGCTCGGTCGACGGGTAATGACCGACCTCCAGGCGGTACAGATCCAGGGCTTTGCCCAGGCCTTCTATTTGCGCCTTGGCCACCTTCACTTCGGAGCGGCCCAGTTGGGCGAAATACTTCGGCGCGACGATGCCAGCCAACAGCCCCAGCACCACCAACACCACCAACAGTTCGAGCAGGGTGAACCCGCTTTGAGCACGCGGGGCGGAACGCAAACGCTGATTCATGATGACCTCACACAGTCGGCAGAAGGGTCGCCGAGAAGGCTTATGCAATTGCCATGCACATGCCCGGGCATTCCTCTGCAACCCCTGAATTACGGGGCTTCGCGCATCCGGCACAGTGCTTGCGTATGACTGGTTTACTACCGGCCATTGGGGCATTAGCCCCATTTTTCGGGGCCGGGCAGGAGAGGCAGAAAAATGAAAACACTCACCACAGGACTGCTCGGCCTGCTTGTGCTGGCCGGCGTCGTACAGGCCGATGTGTTCGTTTCCGTGGACGCCAAGGGCAGCTACGTTCTGTCCAATGTCCACCGTCCCGGTCGCACCTATGAACGGGTGATTCACGAGCCTGAAACCGCCCGGGTCAGCATGGATCAGCAACCGCAGATGATTGCCCGGCAGCCCTATGCCGAGCTGGTTTCGGCGGCTGCCACAGCCAATGAATTGCCGGCGGCGCTGTTGCATGCGGTGATCCAGGCCGAGTCCGCGTATGACTCCCATGCGCAGTCACCCAAAGGCGCGGGTGGGTTGATGCAATTGATGCCTGACACCGCCCGGGAGATGGGGGTGAAGAATGTCTACGACCCGAAAGCCAATATTCAGGGTGGCGCCAAGTACCTGAAGCACCTGATGACCCTGTTCGATAACGACATCAGCCTCGCCGTGGCGGCCTACAACGCCGGTCCGAAAGCGGTGCTCAGCCGTGGCGGGGTGATCCCGCCGTTCGCCGAAACCCAGCGTTACGTGCCCAGTGTCTTGCGCCAATACCGACGCTTGCAGGGCCTGGCCGCGGATGCGCCGCTGTGATTGGGGGTTTCCCCCATATGTGGGGCACCCGATCCGTACCGCCGACCGAAGACCACAATCGTCCTGTAGCAGCTGTCGAGCTTGCGAGGCTGCGTTCGGCTGCGCAGCAGTCGTAAAACCTGAGCATGAGGTTTTCCTGAAACACCGCGTTGCCGGATCTCACGACGGCTGCGTCCGAACGCGGCCCGCGCCGAACGCAGCCTCGCAAGCTCGACAGCTGCTACAGAGCCGAACGCCGACTTCGACGGTTGTTACGAAATTTGCGTTTTGGGGGAAGTTATCTTCAGCCCGAAAAGTGGGGGGAATGGGTGGGGAATATCCCCCGAGTTGTTAAGTCATTTATGTAATCTACTGAAAAATAACAAAATTATTTATGGCATGCGGATTGCTCAAGGGGATTTGTCGAGACTTATTCCTAATGAGTACCACAGCGAGGCCCGTGATCATGACCGGCATACCCTACGCTCCGTCCTTGTTTAATCTGCTGCTGTTGGTGGCGTCGATGCTGGGCATCGAGCTGGCCGAAGCGGCTGTGCGTTGCGAGCGCAATCTGGTGGCCAATATCGTGGCGCTGGATCAGCCGCTGATGTTCAACCGCCTCGGCGCGCAGAACGCCAACGGCATGATGTTCGCCCTGCGCCGCGATGTGGTCGATGATCACGAGATGTCCCTGGCCCAGGGCGGGGCGGCGGTGCCGGGCAAAGTCTCGCTGCGGCCCGACAAGCGTCCGCGTCCACTGGTGCTGCGCGTCGCTGCCGGTGACTGCTTGACCATCAACCTGCAGAACTTGCTCGCCTACCAGGCCAACCCCGGCAGTCATGAAAACGGAGGGGAGGAAGAGATTGAGGGCGAAGTCGCCATCGGCAACATGGACCCATTCAAGGTCGATGAGCAGGTCGCCGACCGTCACGTCGGCTTCCAGGTCAATGGCATGCAAGCGGTCAACAGCATCGACGACATTGCGTCCTATACCGGGCGCAACGCCAATACCTTGATTGCCCCCGGTGCCACCCGTTCCTACACCTTGTACGCCGAGCGCGAAGGGGCGTTTGCCGCCAGCAGCCGCGGCGCGACTTTCGGCGGTGAAGGGGATGCGGGCAACGTGGCCAACGGGCTATTCGGCCAAGTGGTGGTGGTGCCCAAGGGCGGCCGTACCTATCGCAACACCGTGACAGAAGAGGAAATGCGCCTGGCCAGCGTCGGCCGTACCCCGGCCGGTCAACCGATTGTCGATTACCAGGCGCGCTACCCGCAACGCGCACCGTGGATACGTGAAGGCAAGGCCGGCATGCCGATCATCAACATGGTCGACGGCAATGAAATCATTTCCAGCGAGAGCGACGCGATCGTGATGGGCAGCAACGCCGACGGCAGCTTCCCGCCGTCGACTTATCCGCTGGAAGCCATCGGTAAACGCAACCCGGCAATCCCGAACCGTCTGGAACCGTTCCGCGATTTCGCCTCGCAGTTCCAGGATGAAACCGCCGCGACCCAGGCGTTCCCCGCTTACTGGGCGGACCCGGTAATGGCCCACGTGCTGGAGCCGACGCGCGACTCGTTCATGATCAACTATGGCTCCGGTGGCATGGGCGCCGAAGTGGTTGCCAACCGTTTGGGCGTCGGGCCGATGCACGATTGCCTGTCGTGCGCCTATGAAGAATTCTTCCTCAGCTCGCACACCGTCGGCGACGTGGCGATGCTGGTGGACGTGCCGGCCAACGCTGGCCTGGAAAATATTCGTCCCGGTGAAACGCCGAGCGCCGATCAGGTCGGGGTCAAGGCGACCATGGCGCTGTACCCGTCCGAGCCGTCCAACGTCAACCACAGCTACATCGGCGACTTCATCAAATTTCGCAACACCCACAACGGCCACGAACAGCACATTTTTCACCTGCACGGGCACCAGTGGTTGTTCAACCCCAACGACGACAACTCCGACTATGTGGACGCCCAAGGCATCGGCCCGGGCGCCGGTTACACCTACGAAATCGCCAACGGTGGGTCGGGCAACCGCAACCGGGTCGCGGGCGATGCGATCTATCACTGCCACTTCTACCCGCACTTTGCCCAAGGCATGTGGAGCATGTGGCGGGTGCATGACGTCTTTGAAGAAGGCACCAGACTCGAGGTGTCCCAGCAGGGCGCCGACGGTTATCACAGCGAACCTTATGCACTGCGCAGCGGTAAACCGGCGGCAGGTGCCCGGGCCTTGCCCGATGGCGAGATCGTCGCCGGTACGCCGATTCCAGCCGTTGTGCCGCTGCCAGGCAAAGCCATGGCGCCGATGCCGGGCAAAGTCGCGGTCGTGCCGAAAATCGGCGACACCCTGGTGGCCGGTGATGATGACGACGATGACGAGGAGGATGACGACGACGGCGAACAAATCAGCGGTAACGGCGGCGCTCAGGCCATCGGTTCCCTGGCCCTGGTGGATCGCAGTGAAGCCAACCGCAATGCCGACGGCAGCCTGAAAAACCCTGGCTATCCGTTCTGGATCGGCGGCATGGAAAGCTCGGTCGGCCAACGCCCACCGACCCCACCGCTGGACATGCTCGACGCTGCCAAGGCGCAGGCCTTGAAAACCAGCGGCAACGCCTTGTGGGCCAATCTCGACCCGGCTCAGTCCGGTGGTTGGGATGGCGGTCTGGGGCGCCATTCTCTGGACGGTTTCTCCTCCGGCGGCCAGGCGCACACCATTACCACGTCCCTGGATTTCTCCAAGGAAGTGACGCGCGCCAAACCCATTTACATGCCGGAAGAGGGCACCGAAGTCGAACAGGCGGCCATGGCGTTCCACGCCAAAAAAGACCATCCGAGCTTCGCCGTGCTGCCCGGTAATCAAATCGTGGCGCGCAGTTTCCGCACCAACGGCGCCTTGCCGATCGCGGGCGCACCGTATTACGAACCGTGCATGGATGATCGGCAAAAACGCCTGACCAGCAGCGCCGGGACCGGTGAGTTCAACAGCGGTGAACGGGTTGACGGCATGTCCTTCAGCGGCTCCTCGACGTTCACCGCCGACCGTCCACGGGTCTATAAAGCCGCGAACATTCAGTTTGATGCGGTCTACAACAAGGTCGGTTACCACTTCCCGCAAGCGCGCATTCTCGCGCTGTGGGAAGACGCCTGGCCGGTGATTACCAAACAGCGTCCGCCAGAACCTTTGGTGATGCGCATGAACACCTTCGACTGCGTGCAGTACCAGCAAACCAACCTGGTGCCGGCCACTTATGAAATGGACGACTATCAGGTGCGCACGCCGACTGATGTAATCGGTCAGCACATTCACCTGCCGAAATGGGACCTGACGGCCGCCGACGGTTCGGCCAATGGCTGGAACTACGAGGACGGCGTGCTTTCCCCCGGTGCGGTGCAAGAACGCATCCGCGCCATTCGCGAGTTCAACCAGTGCCAAGGCACCGATCCGCGTGATGGCACGCCGGCCTGCCCGAAAGCCAAGGCTCACCCGTTCTTCGGCCAATACGGCCGGGCCGACTGGGTCGGAGCGCGGACGGCGATGCAGCGCTGGTTTGTCGATCCAGTGGTGAACGCCAAAGGCGTCGACCGTGGCCTGGGAACCATTTTCACCCACGACCATCTCGGGCCATCGACTCACCAACAGATCGGTCTGTACGCCACCGTGCTGGCTGAACCGGCCGGTTCGACCTGGTTCCACGCCGAAACCGGCGAGCCGTTGTACAGCGGCGCGCGGCAGGACGGCGGGCCAACCTCGTGGCAAGCGGTGGTGTCCACCGGTGACCTGGATGGCGACGGCAAGAACGACAGCTTCCGAGAGTTCTTCCTCGAATACAGCGACTTCCAGCACGCCTATGAAGCCGGTGTGTACGTCGGCGCCGGCCCCAACGGCGTGCCCAATCCGCAAACCTTCCCGGCCACCGCTGACAGCTTCCGTTACGCGATCAACCCGCCGGTGCGCAAAGAAGCCGAGACCCTGCTTGAACAGGTGGTCGAAGCCCGCGGTGGACTGATGCCCGGTTGCCCAAGCCGGCCATGCCCGCAAGCCATCTCGGTCGATGACCCTGGCATGTTCGTGGTCAATTACCGCAACGAACCGCTGGCCCTGCGGGTGTACGACCCGAACAAGGTCGGCCCGGACGGCAAGCGCGGCATGCAGGCCGACGGCCTCGGCGGCGACCTGGCGTACGCCATGCAAAGCCGTACCGACCGCGCCATCCCAGCGATGAACCTGGCACCGAACCTCGTCACCGCGGCCACCGGTCCAACCGGCGGTACTACGCTGTTCCCGCCACACATCAACCGTGGCGGCGCCGAACCGGGTGACCCGTTCACCCCGATGCTGCGCACCTACACCGGTGACAACGTGCGGCTGCGGGTGCATGCCGGTGGCCACGAAGAAGAGCACAACGTGACCCTGCACGGCGTGAAGTGGCTGCAAAGCGGTTCCGGTTTCGGCAACAGCTCCAACTCCGGCTGGCGTTCGTCGCAAATGATCGGGATCTCCGAGCAGATGGGCTTCAATGCGCCGGTGTCGATGATCTCCAGCGCGGCCGCGACCACCGGGGACTACCTGTACTCGATGGACGCCTCCCTGGAAGGTTACTGGAGCGGAATCTGGGGCGTGATGCGCAACTACACGGCCCAGCGCAGCGACCTGTTCGCACTGCCGAACAACGCAAAACCGGCCGGTATGCGCAACACCGTGGCGTTCGATGGCATCTGCCCACGGATCGGCGCCAACCCCAATGGCATCGGCACCCGGCCGACACCACAACGCAACTATGAAGTGGTCGCGGCGCTGGCCAACGACATCCTTGGCAATCCGTTGAACCTGTCGATGGCCGATCCGGCCGGCATCGGGCAACACGTCGGCGGGGCTTTGAAGCCGGCGGGCGGCACCCTGGTCTACAACTCGCGGGCAGTGAGCATTCCTCAGGTCACGGTGAACGACCCCGAGGACGGGACGACCTTCACCATCGGCGGGCAAAGTGGCCCGTTGCATGACCCGACGGCGATCCTTTATGTGCGCAAGGGCGATCTCGATCCGGTCACCGGCAAGCTCAAACCCGGTGTGCCCGTCGAACCGCTGGTGCTGCGCGCAGCGGCGGGTGACTGCATCAACATCACCCTGGAAAACCGTCTGCCCAGCGTGATGCCGGACCTGACCCAGACGGCCTCGGTGATGGGCATGGTCAAGCGTGACCGCAACCATGGCGAGGGCTCGACCACCTTCAGCAATAACCTGATGCGGCCATCCAGCACGGTGGGCCTGCACGCACAATTGCTGGCGTACGACATCACCAAATCCGACGGGACCAACGTCGGCACCAACCCGATCCAGACCGTGCCGCCGCGTGTCGGCAATGTCGGCGCGTACCCGACGCGGACTTATCAGTACTACGCCGGGCACCTGGAGCGTGAAGGCAAGCCGATCACGCAACTGGGCCGCAGTGTCGACAACATCAACGCCACGGCGGTGGAGTTCGGCGGGTTGAATTTCACCCCGGCGGACGTCATCAAGCAGCCGCAAAAAGGCCTTGGCGGTGCGATGAGCATCCTGCCGGTCGGCGCCACCTGGGTTGACGATGCACGCAAAGTCTCGGCGACGGTCACCGCACCGGGGCAAACCACCTACCGCGATTTTGCGATGGTCTGGCAGAAGGCGTTGAACATGCGCTGGGCCAATGGTCGTCCGGTAGAAGGTATTGCCTCGGAGGCCGGTGTACCGACCGATCCGCAGGACAACTCGAGCATGGCCATCAACTACAAGACCGAGCCGATGTGGTACCGCTTCGGCCTGCCACCGGATGCGCCGTTCGGCCACGCCGACGGCCATGGTTACGGCGACGTGCCTAACGCGCACATGGCCTTCAGCAATGCGCTGGTGGGGGGCGATCCGCAAACGCCGGTGCTCTATGTGAAACCGGGGCAACCGTTCCGCACGCACATCATGATGCCTACGGGTGGCAGTCGCGGCTCGACCTTTCAGTTGGACGGTCACGTCTGGTCGGTCAACCCGTTCCAGTCGGAGAAGAGCGATACCGGCGGCTATCCGATGAGTACGCCAGGGGTGGGCTCGGTGCGGTTCGGCTACAACCCGATGTCGATGTACATCGGCGCCCACGAAAGCATCTTGCCGGCGGCGCACTTCAGCTTCATGCACCCAAGCGCCGGGGGCAGCAATGCAATACCGGGCGACTACCTGTTCCGAGACTACGGCGCTTACGGCAACACCGCCGGGCTTTGGGGATTGCTGCGGGTGACCAACGAACCTGAACCGGCTCCGGCACCTTGAGCCATAGCAGACACAGATCTGAAGGGGAGAAGTGTTATGAACAGGACCATCAAAATCGCCGGATGTGCGCTCGTTGTAGGGTTGGCGATGATCTGGCTGGGAGTGTGGCGGACGACGCCTGCGGCCACGCTGAGCGAGGTCGCGCTGCCGAATACCTGGGGCGGCCAGACGCTTGAGCGTGACGGGGTGTCGGTGGCGCTCGAGGTGCGGCCGCTGGCGCAGGACGGCGTGCTGCGCGAGGGTGGATTCGCCGACGTGCGCTTTCGGGTCACTGACAGCGCTTCGGGCCAGCCACTGTCGGGTGTCGCACCCGGTGCCTGGCTCGATCCGGAAACGGTCGCCGCCGACCAGGCCCAGGGCCGCGAACACAGCTGCAAATCCCGGGTCGGGGTGTTTCTGAAATCGAGCATCGGCGCGCGGCCGTTGCTCGATCTGAACAGCTACTTCCTGCTGGTGATGAACCGCGATGCCAGCGTCTCGGTGGTCGATCCGTCGGTGTCGGTGGGCGGGATCACCAGCACGATGGCGCGGATCGACATCAAGCAACCGCCGATGGATTGGGTCACGCCCAGAGACAACAAGCGGGCGTTCGTCTCAATGCCGACCGCTGATGAGATTGCGGTGATCGACAGCGAGCAATTCAAGTTGATCGACTCGGTGGCTGCCGGCAGCAACCCGGTACGGCTGGCATTACAACCGGATGAGCGTCTGCTGTGGGTCGGCAACAACGCGAAATCGGCCGAGGCGTCCGGGGTGACGGTGATCGACACGCGCAGCCTCAAGACGCTCAAACACTTGGCCACCGGTGCCGGGCATCACGAAATCGCCTTCAGCAAGGACAGTCGTTTTGCCTTCGTCACCAACCGCGATGACGGGACGGTGAGCCTCATCGACATCGCCAGCCTGACCATCAGCAAGCAACTCAAGACCGGCTCGCACCCGTTGTCCGTGGCGTACTCGCCGCTGTCCCAGGCGGTGTATGTCGCCGATGGCAAGGACGGCACGGTGACCGTGGTCGACACCGCCAGCCTCGCAGTCCGGCGGGTGATCAAGATGAAACAGGGCCTGGGCCCGATGGGTTTCAGCGCTGACGGTCGTTTCGGCATCGTGCTCAACACGCTCGAGAACCAGGCCTCGGTGATCGACGCGGCCAACGATTCGTTGATCCATGAATTGGACGTGTCCGCTGAACCCTATCAAGTGGTGTTCACCAAGGCCTACGCCTACATTCGCGGACTGGCCTCGGCCAAAGTCACGATGATCAATCTGTCGTCCTTGGGTGAAGGCCGCACGCCGATCAGCCAGGGCTTCGAAGCCGGACCTCAGGCACCACGGCTGGCCGGTGATTTACCGTTGGCATCTAGCCTGGCGGTATCGCGGGACGACAACGCGGTGTTTGTGGTCAACCCGGTGGACAACACCACCTACTTCTACGCCGAAGGCATGAACGCGCCGATGTCCGGCTACCCCAATCGCGGGCAGGTGGCGCGGGCGGCGATGGTCATCGACCGCAGTCTGCGCGAAGTCGAGCCGGGACTGTACAGCGCCCGGATCAAACTGCCCGCCGCCGGACGCTTCGACGTGGCCTTCCTGCTCAACCAGCCGAACATCATCCATTGCTTCACGGCTTTGGTTGAGCCGGATAAAACCCTCACCCGGCACCCGGGTGTGCCGAAGGTGGAGTTCATGCTCGACACGTCAACGGCCGCCCTCGGCAGTCCTTACGTGGTGCGTTTTCGCATCGTTCAGGGCAAGCAGAAAGCACAGCGCAGCGGGGTCAAGGACGTTCAGGTGCGCTACTTCCGGGCTCCGACGTCCAGGGTCCGGCAAGTCGCCGCGCTGGAAGTGGGCGACGGCGTTTATGAAGCCCCGGTGACCCTCGACCAGAACGGCGCTTGGTACCTGCACGTTCGCGCGGCGTCGCTGGGCGCGAGTTTCGACGACAAAACTTTTGCCAGCGTTCGGGTTCTGCCCGGCGATGCCCACTAAAAGGAGTTCGACATGAACCGATTCGCACACCGTGGACTGCTGACGTTCTGCTTGCTGGCCGCCGGTATCGGCCAGGCCTTGGCCCACTCGGCGGATGAACACGCCGGTCACGAAATGCCGGCCAGCAGCGCCCGTTCGGAAAGCGCCCAAATCAAGTTCGCCGACGTGACGCTGGTGGACCAGAACGGCAAAGCGGTGCGCCTGGAAAAAGACCTGGTGACCAACAAGATTGTGGTCATGAGCTTCATCTACACCACCTGCACCACGGTTTGCCCGGTGGTGTCGTCGATCATGGGCAAGGTGCAAAAACAGCTGGGTGCCCGGGTCGGCGGTGAGGTGCAACTGGTGTCGATCAGCATCGACCCGCAGCGCGATGACGCCAAACGCCTGAACGACTACGCCCGCCACTTCCAGCACGGCCCGGGCTGGAGCTGGCTGACCGGCAGCTCGCAGTCGATCAACGAAACCCTCAAGGGGCTGGGCACCTTCAGCGGGGACTTCAAAAACCATCAGCCTCTGATTTTGGTGGGGGACGGCAACAGTCGCCACTGGACCCGCTATTACGGCTTCACCGACCCGACGGTGCTGGCCCGTGAAGTGGAGAAACTCAGCGGGCAGCGCAACGTCCACGCCAAGCACACGGCCATCGCGATGGAGCAGCAGCCATGAGAGCTCTCGACTGGATCTCCCTGACGGTTTGCTTTTGCCTGTTCAGTTCGCTGGCGTCCGCCCACGAAGGGCACAAAGAGCCGGCACCTGAGGTGTCCGCCGTTGCCGCACCGCCCGGCTTGGTTACGAGCACTGGCACCCGCGATGCGAAAACCTGGTTCACCGACACGCCGTTGCAGGACCAGAACGGCGAGACCCTGCGCTTCTACAGTGACGCGCTGCAGAACCGCGTGGTGCTGCTCAATGTGATTTTCACGAGTTGCAACGATGCCTGTCCGCTGATCACCCGCAAGCTCAAGGAAGTGCGTGAGTTGCTGGGCGACAAAGCTGACGGCATCACGTTTATCTCCCTTACCAGTGATCCGCTGCGCGACACGCCAGCGGTACTCAAGGCTTACACCTTGAAGCAGGGCGTCGATGGCCCCCACTGGCTTTTTCTTACCGGCGACAAGGCACAGATGGACCTTGTATTGGGGCGCATCGGCCAGATCGTGCCGACCCCCGAGCAGCATTCAACACAACTGATCGTGGGTGACGTGGCCAATAAACGCTGGAGCAAAATCCGTCCCGATGCCCCGGCCGCCGCCATTGCCCAGCGCTTGCAGTTGCTGACAATGCCCGTGGCCGGTCGTTGAGCCCGCGCCATGAGAACTTCACTCGCTCTCGGCCTGCTACTGCTTGGCGGCCTGCATTTCGCCGCTGATGCGTTGCCGCTGAGCCCCAGCGAAAGCGCCGGTAAACGGCTGTATCGCGAGGGTGTGTCCGCGAGTGGCGAGCCGATCATGGCGCGGGTCGGGGCGGCGGACATACTGTTGCCCGCCACCAGCCTGCCGTGCGCCAACTGCCACGGCGCCGATGGCCTCGGGCGGCCCGAAGGCGGGGTGCGACCGCCGGATCTCAGCTGGTCGCGGCTCACCAGCACCTACGGCCAGCAGCACATCAATGGCCGTGCGTACCCGGCGTACACCGAAGACACCTTGGCGCGGGCTATCCAGGAAGGGCGTGATCCGGGCAACAATCGGCTCGACTCGGCGATGCCGCGCTTCGTCCTGTCGATGAATGATCAGCGCAACCTCACGGCCTACCTCAAACGCGTGGCCGAGGACCGCGACCCCGGCCTGACCCCCGACAGTCTGCACCTGGGCACCTTGTTGCCAAGCCAGGGGCCGTTGAGTGAGGAGGGCGCCACGGTGGCAGCGGTGCTCCGGGGCAGCGTGGCGCGAATCAACGAAGCGGGCGGGATTCATGGCCGGCAGTTGCGCCTGACCATCGTCGATCCGGGCCCGGACCGCGCCAGTGCCGAGCAGGCGCTGGACCGATTGATCGAGCAGGAACAGGTGTTCGCCCTGATCGCGCCGCTGGCGCCGGCACTGGACTCGGACCTGGCCGCGCGTCTGGAACGGGCCGGCATTCCGCTGATCGGACCGCTGTCATTGCTGGGCACGGCGCAGGCCAGTCGGCAGATTTTCGAACCGCTGCCGGGGTTGCGCGAGCAACTGATCGCCCTGGCCGATTACGCCACCATTAATTTACGGGTGCTCCAGGGGCCGACGCTGATCACTTACCCGGACGAGCCCAGTCAACGGTTGGCGGCGCAGAGCCTCGGCCAGTACTTGCAGGATCACGACTGGCAAAAGGTCAGTCTGAAAGTCTACGACTCGGCGCAAGACGAACTGCCACTGGGCTCGCGGTCGGTGTTTTACCTGGGCAGCGGCGGCGGTTTCAGTCGCCTCGCCGAGCGCTTGCAGGCGGCGGGGCAGGTGCCTTATCTGTTCGCTGCGTCGAACCAGGTGGCGGGTGATCTGTTGCAGGTGCCCAGTGATTTTTCCCGGCGGGTGTTTCTGGCTTATCCGTTCGTGCCCAGTGACTGGACGCTGGCCGGACGTCTGGCCCTGACCCAAGTGCGCCAACGCCAGGGGCTCGGCGGTCAGCACGCGATGTTGCAAGTCGGCGCGTTCAGTTCGATGTTGCTGTTCAGCGAAGGCATGAAACAGGCCGGGCGCGACGCCAGCCGCGAGAAACTAATCAGTGCGCTGGAAGGCCTGCACGACTTCGATACCGGGCTGACCCCGCTGATCAGCTTCGGTCCGGGCCGCCGCCTCGGCTTGCGTGGCGCTCATATCGTCACCGTGGACTTGCCCGGCCAGCGCTTTTATCTGGTCGCGCCCTATAAACCCATTGCCGCTACACCCTGACTGGAGGTCTCGATCATGGCGCTCAAGACTCTGTTGCTCCTGCTCACGCTGTGGGTTCCCGTGGCGTTCTGCAGCAATGGCCCGGCCGCCGCGCGGGTCAATGGCGAGGAAATTTCCGAGCTTCGCCTGGAGCGCTATTTCGCCGAATACCTGGAGGATCAGGGCCGGGCGGTGGGCAGCATCCGCAACCCCAAGGCCTACAAACACTTACGTCAGGCGGCACTGACAGCCTTGATTGACAAAGAGTTGCTGTGGCAAGAAGCCGTCAAGCGCGGGGTGGTGGTCAGTGACGCGGTGGTGCAACGCCAGGTCGATCAGACCCGGCAGGCCATGGGCGGTGCCGACGTGTTCGCCCGGCGCCTGGAAGACGCCGGTTTCGACGAAGTCGGTTACACCGAGTACACCCGCCGTGAGCTCGCGGCCCAGCAAGTGTTTGCCGACCTCACGCAGGTCGCCGGGCCTGACGAAAAACAGGTCCGTGCGTTCTATGAAGAGCATCGCGCCGAGATGAGCCGGCCGGAACACATCCAGGCACGGCACATCCTGATCAAAGTGCCCCAAGGCGCGGATGCCGCCGCGGTTGAAGCGGCCCGGCTACGCTTAGAGGAGATGCGTGTGAAAATCAGTGCGGGTGAGGATTTTGCCAGCGTGGCCCGGGCCGATTCCGAAGATGCTTCCGCCAGCGAGGGCGGTGATCTGGGCTATTTTCCTCGTGGACGGATGATGCCTGAATTCGAAGCCGCGGCCTTTGCCCTGGCACCGGGGGCTGTCAGTACACCGGTGCGTACAGCGTTGGGCTGGCATTTGATTTACCTGCAGAACCACTTGGAGGCGACCGATGTCTCAGAGGTGCGAGGGCTTGAAATGGTCCGGGCTTACCTTGCCCGACAGCAACAGGCTCAGGCTCGTCTACAGGTTCTCGCGCAGCTGCGATCAAGCAATCGAATCGAACGGGTTGACGATGATTGAGGGTTCCCCCCCAATAGTGGGGAAATGCTTCAAGGTCCATCCGAGTGCTTCCCCGCCTTTGGGGGATGGAGTTTCTGGACGAAATGGTTTTTTCATGAAAATCAAAGACGTACAACGGTAAAAAACCGACGCTCAGCCTGGCATGAAGTGTGCGTTAGCCTCAGTGAAGGCGCGTACTCCCAGGGCTGGAACATCGGACCTGCGGCTTCAAGGAGTCGACCTTGTTAAACAAAATACTGGTTGTCGAAGACGAACAGCTGCTTGCCGAAAACCTCAAGGATTACCTTCAGGCGCAAGCGCTGGACGTCCGGATAGCTCACGACGGTGCGATGGCAATCGGCGAGGCCGAGCGTTTTTCACCCGATGTGATGGTGTTCGATTACCGCTTGCCCGACATGGAAGGCTTTGAGGTGCTCGATGCTGTCCGCCAGAACAGGAAGTGTCATTTTGTGCTGATTACCGGGCACCCAACCGCTGAAGTCTGTGAGCGGGCCCGGCAACTGGGAGTCAGCCATATCCTGTTCAAACCGTTTCCATTGGCGGAATTGGCCCGAGCAGTCTGCGACCTTCTGGGGATGGAGCGCGAACCCAAAGCAGGCATGAGCAATTCGCAAGGTTTTGTCGAACGACGCCAGAGCAGGTCCGAGAGTTTCCCGCTGCAGTTGTACGACGGCAGTTGGGTGCTGGCAGATCGTCGACGAAACACATCGACCTCCAAGGCACCAGACGACGAACAATTGCTCACCGGGGAGTAGTGGCGCGACAAGACGTTCCGGCTTCCGCCGCAATGGCCTGCCGCGTCGACAGGGCTCAAAGCCCCCGGCGTTGGAGAGCATGCCATGGACCGTCTATTCCTTGCCGTCGAACCGGCGCTGTCGGACTGTGTACCGTCGCGCTTTTCCAGTGAGCAACTGGCCCTGGCACGCTCGCTGGCCGCCAGTTCCGGCGAACGGGTACTGGAAGCCCTCGGGGGGTTATGCGAACTGGCCCCCATGCCCTTCATCCAGTGCCTCGGCGCGACCCTGCATTATCCGGTGCTCGACACCGACAGCCTGTTCAAAGCCACTCCGGTGTTCGACCGGGTCACCCTGGCCCAATGCCTCAAACGCGAATTCATCCTGCTGCGTCACGACGATGCGGTCATCGGTGTGTTTGCCGACCCCTTCGATACTTCACGCCTGGCCTGGATCGACGACTGCCTGCACGGCGCGCCGCTGTACCTGGTGCATGCCGACGACCTGAAGGCCTACCTGGCACGCCACGAAGAGAGCTTCCACGCCGTGGAATCGCTCAACGCCCAGGCCGACGCCAATGTCGAAATCGATACCCTGCAAAGCCTGTCCCTGACCAGCATCAGCGAAGACGCCAGCGTCGTCGTCAAACTGGTCAACTCGACCCTCTACGACGCGCTGAAAATGCACGCCAGCGATATCCATCTGGGCACCACCGGCAGCGGTCTGGTGATCAAGTACCGGATCGATGGCGTGCTGAACAACATCAGCAAAATCCAGGGCAGCGAATTCGCCGAGCAAGTGATTTCCCGGGTCAAGGTCATGGCCGAACTGGACATCGGCGAAAAACGCGTGCCCCAGGACGGTCGCTTCAAGATCGGCATCAGCGGCCGGCAGATCGACTTTCGGGTGTCGATCATGCCGAGCATTTTCGGCGAAGACGCGGTGCTGCGGGTCCTCGACAAACAGGACCTGGCCGACAAGGTTTGCGGCGTGCAGTTGCAAGCCCTGGGCTTCGAAGAAGAAACCCTGCGCCATCTGCGTCGGTTGGCGGCCGAACCTTACGGCATGGTGCTGGTGACCGGCCCCACCGGTAGCGGCAAAACCACCACGCTGTACGCGATGATCACCGAGATCAACCACGGCGTGGAAAAGATCATCACCATTGAAGACCCGGTGGAATACCAACTGCCGGGCGTGCTGCAAATCCCGGTCAACGAAAAGAAAGGCCTGACCTTCGCCCGTGGTTTGCGCTCGATCCTGCGCCATGACCCGGACAAGATCATGGTCGGTGAAATCCGCGACCCCGACACCGCGCAGATCGCTGTGCAATCGGCGCTCACCGGGCACCTGGTGTTCACCACCATTCACGCCAACAACGTGTTCGACGTGATCGGCCGGTTCACCCAGATGGAAATCGACCCTTACAGCCTCGTGTCGGCACTCAATGCGGTGCTGGCCCAGCGGCTGATCCGCCTGGTCTGCGCCAGTTGCAGCGCACCGGCTTACCCGACCGATGAAGAGTTGCGCCTCTCCGGTCTCGATCCGCAACAGGTCGATCACTACCACTTTGTCCACGGCAAGGGCTGCGGTCATTGCCGGGGCACCGGTTACCGCGGGCGTACGGCGATTGCCGAACTGCTGCACCTCGACGACGAGCTGCGGCAAATGATCGTCGAGCGCCAACCCATTTCGAAAATCAAGGCCCTGGCGTGCAGCCGTGGCTTGCGCCTGTTGCGTGAGTCGGCACTGGAGCTGGTTGCAGAGGGGCGGACCACGCTCGAGGAGATCAATCGTGTCACTTTTATCTCGTGATCGTTTTGTCGCCGTGCTCGGCGCCAGTGGTGTCGGTCTGGGCCAGCGCCGTGGCAGTGAAACCCTGTGGCTGGGCAGCGTCGGCTTTATCGACGAAGGCTTCCATGCCTGGGCCGTGGCGCTGGAAACCCTCGACTGTCTGCTGGGCGAACACACCCGTCCCGGTGCCGAATTGAGTGTGGTGATCTCCGGGCACTTCAGCCGCTTCTGTCTGGTGCCCTGGAGCGAACAGATCAGCAGCCCTGCCGAATTGCTTGGGTTTGCCCAGCTGTGTTTCGAAGACCTTTACGGCGTACCGACGCAACCCTGGAGCATGGTGTTGTCGGCTGAGCCGGCGGGTTATGACCGGGTCGCCACCGCGCTGCCGCAAGACTTGCTGACGCATCTGCGCACGCTGGTCACGGGTCGTGGCCTGCGCCTGCGCTCGGTGCAGCCGTACCTGATGGCGGCGTTCAATCACTTCGATAAAAGCTTCGACGCCGGCGATTTTCTGTTCGTCGTCGCCGAACCGGTGCGCAGTGTGTTGCTGCTGGCCCGGGAAGGGCGCTGGGCATCGGTGCGTTCGGTGGGCAGCAGCGACAGCGACGTCGCGCTGACCGCGTTGATCGGTCGTGAAAGCCAATTGCAGGCGTCCACCAGCGAGCGACCTCTGAACGTTTACCTGCACGCGCCGGCACGCATTGACTCGCACCCTGACGTACCCGGTGTGCACCTGCGCACCCTCGAAGAACACCGGACATCTGTACGCGATGGCTTGTACGTCATGTCCCGGGCGGTGGCCTGACATGCGCGCCCTGATGCTCGACTTCCAGCCGCGCCGTCGCTCGGGCCCTTTGGGCTGGAGCCTGCTGGTCGGTGGCGTGGTGCTGACGCTGACCTGCTTCTTTGTTCAGCAGCATGTCAGTGAACAGGCCGCGCAACAGCAAGGCCATTTGCAAACCACTCAGCGCGTACTCACCGGCGACACGGGCGGCAAGGTCAGCCTGACCCCGGCCGAAACCCGTGAACAGGCGCACAACCTGGCCGAGATGCGCAAGGTGTCCCAGCAGTTGCGCCGGCCTTGGGAGCGTCTGTTCGCCATGCTTGAAGCCATGCCCCGGGACGACATTGCGTTATTGACCCTGACCCCGGATGCCCGCAAAGGCCAGGTGCGAATCAGCGCCGAAGCGCGGGATCTGGAAGCCATGCTCAACTTCCACCGCAGCCTCGAAGCCAGCGAAGAGCTGTCCGATGTGTCGCTGCTCAGCCACGAAATCGTCGCGAACGTGCCGGAACACCCGGTGCAATTCAACCTGTCGGCTAGCTGGGAGATTGGCGATGCAAATCCCTAGATTGATCGTCCACGAATACCTGCAAGGCTTGGGCATTCCTGGCCTGGCAGGGCTGACGATGCTGCTGCTGGCGCTGGTGTATGGCCTGGTGGGCCTGATGCCGGACTGGCAGTCGCTGCAAACGCTCAGCCAGCAGACGCGCGAAGCCGGCGAGTACCTGGCCAAAGTCGAAGACGGCAGTGTTGCCGCGCCGGTGGTGCCGCAACGTCAGCTCGACGATTTCCGCAGCAAATTGCCGTCCCAGCCGCAGGCCACCGTGGCCATCGACAAGATTTACGCGCTGGCGGCGCAGGAGCACATCACCCTGGCCCGCGGCGAATATTCCCTGGGCATCGACCCCAAGACTCACCTGGCCCGTTATCAGATTCTGCTGCCAGTGCGCGGCAGCTACCCGCAACTGCGGCGCTTCCTGCACGCCTTGCTCGGCCAGTTGCCGGCGGTGGTGGTGGAGGACGTGGAGTTCCAGCGTAAAAAAATCGCCGACACCGACCTGACCGGGCGGATCCGCATGACCCTTTACTTGTCGAGGTCATGATGAATACCAAACGCGCAGTGGGTTGGGTGGCGTTCTTCAGTGTGGCGGCGGCGCTGACCTGGTTGCCTGAGTACTTCACGTCGTCATCCGAGGAGGGCGATGCGTCGGTGGCCGCCGTGGGCACCCCGACCAACAGCAAAACCCGTGGTGCGCTGCCCGCCGCATCCGCCGGCAAAACAGCGGCAGCGATCAAGGACCTGAGCCCGGCGGGTGACCTGTTCGCCGCCCGCAGCTGGACGGCAGCGCCGCAGCTCGCCACCGTCAACGAACAACCCGTCAACCTGACCACGGAGGTGCAAGTCCCCACGGCACCACCGATGCCTTTCCAGTTCATTGGCAAGCTGAATGACCGTTCCGACCTGCAAGTGTTTTTGCAGAGCGGCGAAAAAATATACGTCGTGCGCAAGGGGGATGTGATCGACGACACCTGGCGGATCGAGGGGATTTCCGATGTGGAACTCAGCTTTGTCTACCTGCCTCTGCATTTGTCTCAGACTTTGTCTGTGGGGAGCACGCAATGAACAGATCCCGTTTGCTGATGAACCTTTGCCTTTGTGCAGGACTGGCCGCGTGCAGTTCGGCGCAGGTCGCCAAGCAAGAGGCGACCGACCTGATGGAGTCGGGACAGTACGAAGCCGGCCTGGCTCGCATCGAGGAAGGACTGAAGGAAAACCCTCGCGACACCGAGCTGCACCTGGCCCTGAACAGCGGCCGTGCTCGTGCAGTGACGGCGCTGTTGACCCAGGGCGACATGGATCGCGCCCAGCGTGATTTTGCGTCTGCCCGCCAGGCTTTCGGCCGGGTGTTGACCATCGAACCGAACAACCGCCGTGCCCAGGACTCGCTGCGTCAGCTCGATCACATGCGCAGCCTGGATGAAAAACTCGAATTGGCCCGTGGTGACCTGCGACGCGGTGACATCTACGGTGCCGACCGCCAGGTGAAACAGATCCTCGAACTGGACCCGAATAATGAAGGGGCGCTGGAGCTGCAAAGCAACGTCCGCCTGGTGCAAAGCCGCAACGTGATTCCATATCCACAACTGCGGACCCGTCTCGATCGGCCGGTGACCCTGGAGTTTCGCGAAGCCAACCTGAAAACCATCTTCGAAGTGCTGTCGCAGGTCGCCGGTTTGAACTTCATCTTCGACAAGGACCTGCGCCCGGACATGAAAGCCACCATCTTCGTGCGTGACGTGCGCATCGAAGACGCCGTGGAACTGCTGCTGCAACAGAACCAGCTGCACCAGAAAGTGGTGAACGAAAACACCTTGCTGATCTACCCGGACTCGCCGCAGAAGATCAAGGATTACCAAGAGCTGGTGATGCGCACCTTCTACCTGACGAGCATCGATGCCAACACCGCGCTGAACATGATCAAAACCATGCTCAAGACCCGCGATGTGTTCGTCGATGAACGCCTTAATACCCTGACCATGCGCGACTCTGAAGACGCTATCCGTATGGCTGAAAAACTCCTGCAATCGCAGGACCAGTCCAACCCTGAAGTGGTGCTGGAAGTGGAGGTGATGGAAGTCGCCACCCAGCGGATTCTCGACCTTGGCCTGCAATGGCCGAACACCTTCGGCGTGGTCAACAGCGACGGCTCGGCCGTGACCCTGCTCGATCAACTCAAAGGCATCAACTCCAGCCGGATCTCCATCTCGCCGTCGCCGCAGGCCAAGATCAACGCCCAGGACAACGACATCAACACCCTGGCCAGTCCGGTGATTCGCGTCAGCAACCGCGAACAGGCGCGCATCCACATTGGTCAGCGCGTACCGATTATCAGCGCCACTTCGGTGCCTTCGACTCAAGGCCCGGTGATCACCGAAAGCGTCACCTACCTCGATGTCGGTCTTAAACTTGAAGTACAGCCGACCGTGCACCTGAACAACGAAGTGGCAATCAAAATCGCCCTGGAAGTGAGTAACGCCACGCCGCTGGAACCGACCCGCCAAGGCACGATTCCGGTTCAGGTCGATACCCGCAACGCCCAGACCACCCTGCGTCTGCATGACGGCGAAACCCAGATCCTCGCCGGCCTGGTGCGCAACGACCATGGCGCCACCGGCAACAAAATCCCCGGCCTTGGCGACATTCCAGGTCTTGGCCGCTTGTTCGGCAGCAACAAGGACACCGTCGGCAAGTCGGAGCTGGTGCTGTCGATCACGCCGCGGATCGTGCGCAACCTGCCGTACCAGAGCCCGTCGGACATGGAGTTCACCACCGGTACCGAAACCAGCATGCACATCCAGGCGCCGGACCGTCGGATGGAAGCGCCGATCCAGAACGAACACATCGATCGGCCGGTTGCTTCCACTTCCACCACTGTTGTCGTCGAGAAGCGTTGATCATGAACGCCTCGCAACGCGGTTTTACCCTGATCGAAGTCGTGGTGACGCTGGCCCTGATCGGCCTGCTGGCCGGCATGGCCGCGCCGCTGACCGAGACCGTGGTGCGCCGGGGCAAGGAGCAGGAATTGCGCACCGCGCTGTACCAGATCCGCGATGCTATCGACGCTTACAAACGCGCGTTCGACGCCGGCTACATCGAGAAATCCCTGAACAGCAGCGGCTACCCGCCGAACCTGCAAGTACTGGTGGACGGTGTACGCGATGTGCGTAGCGCCAAGGGTGCCAAGTTCTTCTTTTTACGGCGCGTGCCCCATGACCCGCTAGCGCCGGTCAAGCGTAACGACGAAGGCGGCTGGGGCGTGCGCTCCTACGACAGCACGGCTCAAAACCCGCGTGAAGGCGAAGACGTCTTTGACGTTTACTCCAAGGCTCGCGGCAAGGGTCTCAACGGCATCGCCTATCGGGAGTGGTGAGATTATGCGTCGGGAAAAGGGTTTTACCCTGCTGGAACTGATGGTGGTCATGGCAATTATCGCCACCCTGATGACCATCGCCTTGCCACGCTATTTCAACAGCCTCGAGGTCTCGAAAGAGACCACGCTGCGCCAGAGCCTGTCGGCCATGCGCGAAGCACTGGATCACTACTACGGCGACACCGGGCGTTATCCCGACTCCATCGAACAGCTGGTCGAGCAGCGTTACCTGCGCAACCCGCCGATGGACCCGATCGCCGAACGCAAAGACCTCTGGGTGCTGGTGGCGCCGCCTGACGGCGTCCCGGGCGGAGTCGCCGATATCAAAAGCGGGGCCACAGGGAGGGCGCGCGATGGCAGCCTTTATTCCGAGTGGTAAGCCCTCGAACGAGGCCGGGTTCACTTACCTGGGCGTGCTGTTTCTGATCATGCTGATGGGCATGGGCCTGGCCAGCGCTGGCGAGTTGTGGTCCACCGCGTCGCGCCGTGATCGTGAACGCCAGTTACTCTGGGTCGGCACTCAATACGCTCAGGCATTGCGCAGTTACTACCGCAGTTCACCTGGCCTGGCCCAGTACCCGAAGGATCTGGCGGACCTGTTGCAGGACGAGCGTTTTCCATCACCCAAACATCACTTGCGCAACCTGTACCCGGACCCAATTGGTGGCGGCGAATGGACGTTGATGCGCGGGTTCGACGGACGCATCACCGGCCTTAGCAGCCCCTCCACGGACACGCCGCTCAAGCAGGCGGATTTCCCCAGTCAATGGTCGGACTTCACCGGCATGGCGAGCTACAAGGACTGGCAATTCGTGGCCGAGAAAGCCTTTCTCGATGGCGCGTCCGCGCCCAAAGGCCAATCCAAAACGCCTCAGGCGCTGGGGCAGTGATGCCATGAACAGACACTGGCTACCGACCCTGGTCCTGATGCTGATGACGTCCTTCGTGTCGGCTGCCGAAGAAGACGAAATGCTGGGTTTTATCGTCGACGACACGATCTCGCACATCGGCCACGACTTTTACTACTCGTTCAGTGAACGCCTGCGCGCCACCAGCCCGATGGACTTCAACCTGGTGGTGCGCGAACGACCTTCGGCACGCTGGGGCAGCCTGGTGACCGTGGAGTATCAGCAACGATTGGTTTACCGGCGCTTCCTGCCGCCGAACACCGTGGAGTTGAAGGACGAGGCCTATGCGGCTGCCGATCTGGTCCGCGTGCAGATCGTCCAGCGCAAGCTGGAAACCTTGTTGCAAGACACCACCGACCTTGAGAGGGACGAACTATGAACACTGGAACTTTCTCGAAACGCACGGGCATGTGGTTATTGGGGCTGGGCAGCTGTGGGCTGGTCCAGGCCACGGAGTTGGTCTACACGCCGATCAACCCGTCGTTTGGCGGCAACCCGTTGAACGGGACCTGGTTGCTCAACAACGCCCAGGCGCAGAACGATTACGACGACCCTGACTTGAAGAACCGTACCAGCGCGGCCGGCACGTCGGCCCTGGAGCGCTTCACCAGTCAGCTGCAATCACGGTTGCTGGGGCAGTTGATGGACAACATCTCCGCGGGCAATGCCGGGAGCCTGACCACCGACGCTTTTGTTGTGAACGTCATCGACGACTCCGGTGCACTGACTATTGAAGTGACCGACCGAGCGACCGGTGAAGTTTCCGAAATCCAGGTGAATGGCCTGGCCCCTTGACGGGGATATGGATCGATGGGGAGTCAAGGACATGAAAAAAATAATAGCGCTAGGGCTGATGTTGGCGGCATTGCAAGGGTGCAGTTTGCGCGAGCCGATGGGGGCCGAGCAGGACACCGAATCACCGACCCTGACACCTCGGGCGTCGACCTATTACGATTTGCTGAACATGCCACGGCCCAAGGGCCGGTTGATGGCGGTGGTGTATGGTTTCCGGGATCAGACCGGGCAGTACAAACCGACCCCGGCCAGTTCGTTTTCCACCAGCGTGACCCAGGGCGCGGCAAGCATGTTGATGGATGCGTTGCAGGCCAGTGGCTGGTTTGTGGTGCTGGAACGTGAGGGGCTGCAGAACCTGTTGACCGAGCGCAAGATCATTCGCGCCTCGCAGAAAAAGCCGAATACGCCGGTGAATATCCAGGGTGAGTTGCCACCGTTGCAGGCGGCCAATTTGATGCTTGAGGGCGGGATTATTGCCTATGACACCAACGTGCGCAGCGGTGGGGAAGGGGCGCGGTATTTGGGGATCGATATCTCCCGGGAGTATCGGGTGGATCAGGTGTCGGTGAACCTTCGTGCTGTCGATGTGCGCAGTGGGCAGGTGTTGGCCAATGTGATGACCAGCAAGACGATTTACTCTGTCGGGCGCAGTGCCGGGGTGTTCAAGTTTATCGAGTTCAAGAAGTTGCTGGAGGCTGAGGTCGGGTACACCACGAATGAGCCGGCGCAGTTGTGTGTGTTGTCGGCGATCGAGGCGGCTGTGGGGCATTTGCTGGCGCAGGGGATTGAGCGGCGGTTGTGGCAGGTGGCGGGGGATAATTCTTCGCCTGACAACAATGCGACACTTGACCGCTATTTGACTCAGAACAAGGTTGTGCCTGAGGGAGAGGAAGAGTGAACCGAGGCGGCCTTCGGGCCGACCAGTCTCCCCCAGATGTACCCAGTCCAACTGTGGGAGCGAGCCTGCTCGCGAAGGCGGACTGATAGCCGACCTGTTTCTATCAGGTGTACATATCCATTTCTGCGGTAACGGCCACTTACGGTTTCGCTCTTACAGCGAGTCACTTTTTCAAACGACAAAAAGTAACCAAAAGTCTTCGCCCCGAGCGTCCGGCCCCTCGCCTAGGCTCGGCGTTCCTTCGTTCCGGCATTCATCTGGGGGCATCGCCTCCGGTCGGCTTCGCTTCGACCTCCTCTCGATGTGTTCGACTTCGTCGAACGGCGCTGCGCGCCTCCCCCCAGATGAATCGGCCTGTTGAGTGGTGAGAAGCGAAAGGCGTGCCCACCCCTTCAAGTCTAAACATACAAGCGAGCTTGCTCGCGATGGCGGCCTGACAGTCGACCTGTTTCTTACAGATGTACTCGGTTCAACTGTGGGAGCTGGCTTGCCTGCGATGGCGGCCTGATAGCCGACCAATCTCACACAGGGTGTACGCCCAGTAGCCCAGTGGCCAAAGCGCTACCAAACCGAAGAATGAACAGGCAGTAAATCTCAGGGACTCGTATTGGGTCGTAGAATTAGCTGCTGGTTCTTCATTTGAGCAGGCCGGTGTATTTTCCATATAACCAAAGAACCACCACCGCCCCTGTAACGAAATAGGCAATATGAAATGGATACGCTGCCCAGCGCTTAAGCCTTTTAGGCAACCGTTTCACTTCTTCAACGGATAAGGGTTCCTGGCGCTGAATTTTTTTAGACGAGATTAAAGCGCTGATTGCGGCCAGACGAAAAATTCTTCCATGATGCCCCGTGCCCCACGTGAGGCGGTTGATGCCTATGGAATCCAGTTGTTTGAAATGCTTTTCCAGCGCTTCGAGTTTTGTGTGAGCAGCATAAAAAATGATAGCTACGTCGAAAAGGCTCAGCAGGATAAGCGCTCCCCAGACCCAGGCGAGTGTTGTTCTAGTGAGTTCCATTATTCAGAATGCTCATAGAGTTCTTGCCCAATCAGTTCGCTGCCGTCGGTCATCAGCGTTCCGGTTCCGGTGGCGCCTACCGCGCCGGCAACGAGTACACAAACGAGTTTTCCGAGTCCTTTTACTTTTGCACACACAGCGGTGCCTATTTTCGAGCCTGCTGCACCCCCGGCGACAGCTCCAGCTGTACCGCCCACCATTTTTGCGCCCTCAACAAATTTCATTTGCTTGCATTCATCCTCGCGACCAGTCGTGCATACCTCATGAATTTTTAAACTGGATGCGCCTAACTGCAGACCAATCCCGACATAACCACCGGCTTTCATATATTTTGCCGCTCGTGAGACACCCTCAATGTTCGTTGCGTACCCAGGCAACTGTGTTGGTGCCCCAGCCTTGTCCCAACGATGAATCGTTCTGCGAGTTGATAACCCCAAGGCTCGCTTGAGTTTCGGGTGATCCGCAATGCCGGTGCCTTTGCGTACGAGTGACCCAAGGCTGGCATCAAGCTTCGCCATAAGTCGTTTACGCTTGGAAAAAAACTCTGGCGAATGCAGATTGCGGTACTGGCGATATTGTTGCTGATGCAGCTCCTCCAGTTCTTTGAGGGCATTTTTCAAGCCCTCCAGATGCTGCCCAATCATGAACGACGCCACACCCAACGATCCCGCCGACACCTCCAGAAACGGCTCAATCACCTCATGGTGCTCAACCATGAACGACGCCTCTTCATCACTCAGATCCTTGAGCGCGTCATTGACCTTCTCGGCAGCGATCATCATCTGCGCCTCTTCACGCCGGCACATGTAATGCCGTGAGTCGCTCAAAATCACCATTTGCCCCGGTTTCACGTGTTCACCCAGATGGCGATTGAGCGAACGAAATTCGCGACGTAGCGCATCGCTTGGCGAGCTCTCGTACAGTGAGCGTTCCAGGGACTCAAGGCTCATGGGCCGTTCAACAATGTGAAAACCCGACTCCGACGGTTTGGGCTGCGTGAAGGCGTGATCTTAGACCAGATGTTGCGCTGGTGGTGGCTCGGGCTTGGTCTTGAAACCGTTCCATGAAGCGCCACCGTTATCTGGATTGGCGCGAGGCGTGACCATTACCCAATCACCGTTGCTCACGGCGTTGATCAGTTTTTGCTGGTGGACGGCCTGCATGTAGTTGGAACGGTTGGCGCCCACGGCATTCAGCAGGTCGTCGAAGCCTTGTAAGTCGTATGGGTAGTTCAGGGCCTGACGAAGAGCATCGGCAGCTTGATGGCTGTCGAGTACTTGGCCGCTCTGGCCGGCGAGTTGGTGTTGGGGGATGAGTTTGGTCACGCTTGTCGCCCGGTCCTTGGAAACGGGGCACTTTGGCGATAGGGCTCAAGGGTGGATGCCGGGGGATTCGGTTTGGCTTGTAGGGAAAGTCCGAATTTTTTGCGGTGTTTGGGGGAGGGCGGTTTGTCAGCGGGTTACTGGCTGAATGACAGGGCCCATCGCGGGCAAGCCACGCTCCCACAGTTGATCCGCGTCGTGCACAAAACACGCGAGACGGCCTGACAGCCGAGCAGTTGTTCCCGGAAGTACTCAATCCCCTCTGGGAGCGAGCTTGCTCGCGATGAAAATGGGTCAGCTGACATCAATGTTGAATGACACACCGCAATCGCGAGCAGGCTCGCTCCCACAAGGAATGTGTTCTGATTCGAGGGGCGTGTTTAATGGTGTTTAGAGTTACTTCCTGAAAGCTACAGATCCTTGCGCCGTTGCCTACGACTACGCCAGAATCCGCCGGCTTGTGCGCTTTGTACCTGGTCTCTATCGTTCCTGGGCCGCCGAGTTCAGCGGCCGGGTTTAGCGACCCGGACTATCCAAAGTGCATCAGTGCCCCAGACTTTCTTGCAGACTTTTGATGTCTGCAATTACGTTATGGTGGCTGTATGCGGGAGATCTTCGGGTCTGCCGGGTGCCTTTGACCGGTTCGCTAACCTGCATACAGTCGCCACCCTTACTTGTTTAGCGACAGGTTCTGGTGGCGCTATTTTCCAAAGGAGCTTCACCATGTTCAAACCCACACCCAATCCCCCAGAAACCGACACCGTTTCCCCCTACGCGTCACCCGATTCAAAAAAACTCCACGAATCCGCCGACCGCGCCCTCGACCATTACCTCAATCCCCACAAAGACACGCCCGAACGCAAGGTCAGGACGATGTTCGTCATCGCCCCGGACATCGACACCGAAAGCCTGTTGGCCCACGCCTGTGAATCGTTGGCTTCCGCCAGTGTCATGGCCAGTGATTTCGCGGTGTTTGTGGAGGGGCCACAGCGCAGCATGTTATTGGGCATCCAGCAGGTCATCATGCTGGCCGACCTAGCGGTAAATCGGGCGCTGGATAACATCGATCCGCAGGCGTAAGCCGCACAATCGATCGTTCCCACGCTCCGCGTGGGAATGCATCCCGTGACGCTCTGCGTCACATTCAGAAGCGGAACGCAGAGCGTCCCTGGCGGCATTCCCACGCAGAGCGTGGGAACGATCAACCGGGACAGACAAAAAAACCGCGATCCTCCACGGACCGCGGTTTTTTACGCACTGCGATTATTGCTGCAGCACAGTCGCCTTGTTGTCAGCACCCAGCTGCTGCACGGTCGCAGTCTGGGTCATGCCACTCTGAGTGACGCTGGCAATGTTGCCGGTGCCGCCCTGAGTGACGTAGGCCACGTTCATGCTGCCGGACTGGTCGAAGTTGGTGGTGTTGCCGATGCCGGTGCTGCTGCCCTGGGCCAGGTTGGTGGTGCCGCGCTGGTCGGCGATGAGGATGTTGTCGCTGCCATTCTGGTCGAAGTACAGCTCGTTGTAGTTTTCGGCCTGTTTGACCGTGGTTTTGTTGCCGTAGCCTGTCTGATTGGTGGTCATCACGTGGCCGATGCCGTCCTGTTTGAAACTGGCGGTGTTGTTGGTGCCGTTCTGGTTGACGGTTGCACGTTGGTTGCTGCCGAACTGGCCACCCTTTTCCGGGCCTTTCCAGTCGCTGGCGTAGACCTTGTTACCGCTACCCACGGAGGTGGCGTTCAGCACATGGCTTTCGCCCTTCTGGTAGGTGAAGTGCACGTTGTTGGTGCCTTGTTGGTACAGCGCCAGGGTCGAGCCGACGGATTCGAACTGGTCGGCGTAGATCGCGTTGAGGTCGCCGACTTGCAGCACCTGGGCGACGTTGTTTTCGCCGAAGCTCTGGTCGACCACGGTTTCGTTGGTTTTCCCGTACTGGTTGACGGTGGCCTCGCTGGCGGTTTGCCCGCCTTGCCAGACTTCGGCGCCGTTGAAGTCGCCGAACTGGTTGATGGTCACAGTGCCGCCGTTGCCATCGCGTTGGTCGCCATAGGCGTAGTTGCCTTCGCCCGCCTGGTTGAGATTGATCTGGCCACCCATGTGGGCGATCTGTTCGGCGGTGGCGTAGTTGGCGGTGCCGTACTGGATGATCACTGCGTTGTTGGCAGTGCCCAGTTGGATCTGTTCGATGTTGGCCTCGTTGCTGTCACCAAACTGGAAGGTCTGACCTTGGGTGCCTTCCTGAGTGTCCTGATAAATGAACGAGAAGTTACCGGTGCCGTGCTGTTGTTGCAGCGCTTCGTTGCCGCCCACGCCTATCGACTGGCTGGCGTGGCTGGTGTTGGAACTGCCGACCTGTTGCTGGGTGATGGTGCTGCCGTTTTCGAACAGTTGCTCGGCGTAACCGGCGTTGTAGTCGCCGAGTTGATCCTGGGTGATGGTGCCGGTGGCGTTGTCTTGCACCGCGGCGGCATCGTTGCCCTGGCCGAGTTGTTGTTGGGTGGCGGTACTGTACGGGGCCGCGGTCTGTTTCACGTCGGCGATGTTGGCGGTACCGACCTGGTCCTGGGTGGAAACGCTGTCGTCGGCCATCGCCTGGGCACTGACTAGGACCAGGATGGTGGCGGTGAGGGGCGTCAGTTTGAACATGATGAAACCTCCATGTGGTGCAGTGCTTTAGCGGTATTGTTTGACCGAAACGCTCATGCCGTTTCCGGACTGGGTCACGGCGCTTGAAAGCCCCGTGCCGGCCTGGTCGATGCTGGCGTCGTTGTTGTTGCCGTTCTGGGAAATTTGCGCGCGGTTGTGACTGCCGTTTTGTGTGATTGAGGCGGCGTTGCCACTGCCTTGCTGGGTGATCATTGCCATCAGGTCGCTGCCTTGTTGCAGGATGTAGGCTTCCTGATGACTGCCCGACTGGACGATGGTGCCGAGCAGCGACTGACCGTTCTGTTGCAGCAGCGCCACGTTGGCCTGGCCGTTCTGGTCGATCAGCGCGTGCTGGCCAACCGGTGGCGGTAACTCTCCCAGATCGCCACCGGGACCCAAGTCATCGTTTTCCATCAAGTCATCGGCGCGCGCGCCCGCACTGCTGCAAAGCAGAAGCAGGCAGAGCAGGGCGGCGGTCGAGGTTTTCATGGCTGCGTCCTTTGGGAAGAGGCCGGCCCCACCCACCGAATCGGCGGGTGGGGCGAGGGCTCAGTTGGAGATCACCGAGACTGTGCGCACGGTGCCTTGGGACGAGGTGATGGTGGCTGTCGGGTTCGCCGATGGAATCACCGCGGTGGTGTTGTTCACCGTCAGCCTCCAGCGACCGGTTGCCGGTACCGTGGTGGTGCCCAGGGTTGCCAGCCCGGTCGGGGTGGAGACCTTGATGGTGATGGTGTTACCGGTGGTCACCGATGAGGTGCCTGCAAAGTCCCAGGTGAAGCGGTTGTTGGAGCGAGCCGACACCGTAGCCGTGGTCACCGTGAAGGTTTCCGCCGCAGGCCTTGGCGAGACTTGCACGGTGACCGTGGCCGGTGTCGACAGGGCGCCGAAGCTGTCCCGGGCGATGTAGGTGAAGGTCGTGGTGAAGGCCGTCGTGACCGTGGCCGGTGGGGTGTAGGTGATCACTGTGCCGTTACTGCTGACGGTGCCGCGACCTGCCGGTGGTTGGGTGAAGCTGGCGACTGCCAACGGCACGTTGCCTTCCGGATCGGTGTCGTTGGCCAACACGTTGATCGGTATCGCCACGCCCAGGGTCGCGACGGCGTCGGCGACTGCCACCGGTGGCCGGTTAGGCGCCACGGTGATGGTCACGGTCGCTGGGGTAGTCGAAGCCAGGCCTTTGATGTCTTGAGCCTTGTAGGTGAAAGTCGTTGTTAACGGCACAGTGACCACGGCGGGCGGGGTGTAGACCACCGCAGTCGTGCCGCTCAACGCCACGGTGCCTTGGCCTGCGGCCGGTTGGGTCAGCGCGGTGATGCTCAGCGGCGTGTTGCCGTCCGGGTCTCTGTCGTTGGCCAGCAGGTTGAGGGTGATGGGCACGCCGAAGCTGGTGCTGCCGGTGTCGGCCACGGACAGTGGCGCCTGGTTCTCACCGGCATCCGGTGCAGAACCCACCACGACGACAGGCTCGGTGTCACTGCCACCGGCGGCGGATTTGACCGTCACAGTGGCGGGTGGCTGGGACAGATCGGCGACGGTGATTTTTTGCAGGGTGCCGGTTTTCGACAGACGTCCGTAACCCTGCGCGACCATGTCTGGCACCGCCACTTCGTCAGTGGACGTGGCCTCGATCAGCAGGCTGTGATTGCTCCAGTTGTAGCGAGCAGTCTGGATTTTCACCAGGTCAACGAGCTTGCTCGAGACCGCCGTAGGGCGGGTGGTGCCGGCCGGGTTGGTGGCGGTGAGCACCACGACCGGAGGCACGGGGCCGCTGAGCAGGCGTTGGCCGAAGTACAACCCGGTGCCGTCACCCACCATATTGGTCAGGCATGGCGTAGGCGGTGGGCCTGGCACAAGGGCGAGGGTTTCGCGGAAGCACAATGTAGAGCTGTTGTCCGCTTTGCCAAAAATTTCGACCCGGGTGCTGGTACCGGTGCCCGAGGCGATGCGACGGTAGGTTGCACGGCTAAGGTCGACATGGGTTTGCGCACGATTGTCGAGGACTTTGCCGGCCAATGTGAACAGGTTGCTTTGGATCGTCCCGGCCGGGCCCTGGATGCGCACAAAGTTGGTGTTGTTGGGGCTGCCGGTGACTTGTTCGGTGAGGTTCGGGTCGCCGACGAAGGTTTCGATTGCGCCGGTGTCCGGGTTCACTTCGGTGTAGGGGCCGTTGACGCTGCGCAGGAATGGCCCGATAGCACCGCTCAATGCCCCGTTGAAAACTCCCGGCGCACCGACGCCGATGTCTCTGGTGATGTTGATTGCACGACGACCGGGGGTGGTGACTTTGACCGTTTCCACGCCATAAGGGTGAGTGATGGTGTAGGTCCCGGCGACGGGCACGTTTATCCGCATACGAATCCGCGCAAAGCTGATTTGATCGCCATCGAGCGGATTTCCGCCGGCAAAAGCGGCTTCTATCCCGGCCACGTAGGCGTCCATTCCATAACCAGCGGCGTTGTTGGGAATGTTGGTCTCGGCGAGGAACCAGAAGGCTTCGTCTGGCCAGTTATCCGGGAACACCATCGGCAGGGTGTCGTCGAAAATGCCCGGTGCCGGCAGCAGGGTACACATGTAGGCCGGTGGCGTGGCAGCCGGCACCCGCGAGCTGGCGGCCCGGGACTGGCACAGTTCCATCGACAGCAGATTGTTGTCCTGGTACCACATCGGGAATTTCCCGGTGGCAAAGGTATAAGGACCAGGGTCGACAGCAGCGAGTTGCGCGAATGCACTGCCGGACAGCGATAGAGTCAGTCCCAGTGCGTTGAGCGCCAGGCGTGGCCAATTGTTCATGATGCCTCCTGATGAGGATCTGGGCATGTGAGCGTTCATTGCACGATGACCACTTCTTCGGTGTCGGTGCCGCCATTGGATGACGTCACTCGAACCTTGGCCGGTGGTATCGGCGAGATGCCGGTGGCCAGGGATTTCACTGCGCCATCCCCACTGAGGGCGCCAATGGCGACACCTGTGCCAGAGGTGGCAGTGAGCACCGGTGGCGAAGTTTCGTCGCTGGTCGAGGCCACGACCGTTATTTGCCCGGTGCTGAGGCTGTATTCGGCACGTGAAATCACCACCAGGTCCGTCAGGGGCATGGGTAAGGTGGTCGGCGTGCTGCTAGCGATGGCCAGGTGGTTGTCGGCGGTCACTTGCAAAGTGCTTGGCAAGCTCGGGTTGGTCGAAGACTGCGCATACCAGTTGCCGGTGGTGTTGGCCTCGGTAAGGTTCAACACCGGGTTGTTGCTATCCAGCGTCACTTTGGCCGGTGGCGGCGGGGCCAGGACGAACACGTCTTGCTGGGCCACTGGAGCGCTGGCGCCGGGTTTACGCGAGTAGGTGCTGCGCTGGGTGATCATTGGCGTCGGCCGTGCCATTGTCGCCAACTTGCCGGAGATGGCCATCACCGCAGTGCGCAAATCCAGCCCGTTGGGTCCTTCAATGCGGATGTAGTTGGTATTGAAAGGGCTGCCGGTGAAGGCCTCCTCCAGGTTCGGGTCGCCGACGAATTGCTCGGCTGATCCGGTGACCGGATTGGTCTCGGTATAGGGGCCATTGACGCTGCGCAGGAACGGCCCGACATCGCCCTTCAGGGCACCGTCGTAGGTTTTCGGCACGCCGATGCCGATGTCCCGGGTCATGTTGATCGCCCGCCGCCCGGGGGTGTCGACGTTGAAGACATCGACGCCGTAGGGGTGGGTAATGACGTAGGTGCCCGCGGTCGGTACATCGACACGTATGCGGATGCGGGCGAAGCTGATCTGGTCACCTTCGATTGGGTCGCCACCGCTGAAGGCCGCTTCAACGGCGCTGACATAGGTCAGGTCGATGCCTCGGGCTGCGTCGACGATGGTGCCGTCGCCGGTGAACCAGAATGCCTCATCAGGGAAGTTGCTCGGGAAGACGAGCGGTTGCGTGTCGTCGAAGATCCCGGGGGCCGGCAGCAAGTTGCACATGTACGTCGGTGCGCCCGGTGCGCTGGGCACTCGCGAGCTGACGGCCTTGGACAGGCAAAGCTCGAGGGTTCGACCGTGAGTGTCCTGATACCAGGCGGCGAACGAGCCGTTGGCTGGCACGTAGGGGCCGGGGTCGACGGCAAACAACGCCGCCTGGGCGACGCCTTGGGCCAGTGCGCTAACGACCAGGGCGGCCGCGGTTTTGGACAGTAAAGGGTGCATGAGTTAAGCCCTCTATATCGGAATGCCTGCCCCATGGAGACGGGCCAGTTGAGAGGGGGTCGGCAACTTCCATACCAACCGGCGAAAACGGCCGGCAGAGGCCCGAGTCACGGGCGTGTCACTCACAAACGACATCGGAGCGCGGTTTTTGGGCGCGGGCCACTGTCCCCAGGATTGGGGGTAAATGGGGATAAGGAAGAAGTGGGGGGACGAGACCCAACGTCGGGCAAACAGCCGTTAGTGGGCTATAACCCTATAGGGGGAATCGTCGGGAACACGTCCATGGACATGCCTACTCAAACACTCCAGGCCGAGGGAGGTGATATTCGCCTGAGCTCGCGCAAGCAGCCGTTCAATCTACTGCGCTGGTTTTCGCTCATCAGCCTGGCGGTGATTGGCACGGTGGCGGTGGCGTTGGGGGCGGTGTCCACCCGGTTCGTGATTGCCGAAAGCGTGCAACGCGATGCGTTGTTGACGTCCCAGTTCATTCAGGCAATTGCCTTGGTCGAGGTACGCCACGGATCGATTCCCAGCGGGCGGACCATGGGCGAGCTGCTCGACCCGCGTAAAGACAAGGGCTTTTCCGACGTCGACCCGCTGGCCCGCGCGATTGTCCGGGGCGAATTTCTCGACCATATCGAACACTTGCCGGACGTGATTCTGGCCAACATCTATGCCCCCGACCGCAGGGTGATCTGGTCGACCAACCCGGCGTTAATGGGCACCACGATCCACGCCGACGAAGACCTGGAGCAAGCCTTTGCTTCCAGAATTCCTGTGTCGGCCAGTTATCACGATGTGGACAAGAGCCGCTTGGAACAGAAGTTCGTGACGCCTCCGGAATACATCTTCATCGAGAACTACATTCCGTTGTTCGATGCCAACGGCGACAAAGTCACGGCGATGGTCGAGATCTACAAGGAGCCCAAGGACCTGATCAGCCGCATGGAGCGCGGCCTGGTGTTGATCTGGCTGGCCACTGCACTGGGCGGCGGGCTGATTTACCTGGGGCTGTACTGGATCGTGCGCCGGGCGGCCATTTTGCTGGCGGCGCAACAAAAGCAACTGATCACCAACGAAACCTTTGTCGTCCTGGGCGAGATGTCGTCGGCGGTCGCCCACAGTTTGCGTAATCCGCTGGCGACCATCCGTTCAAGCGCCGAACTGGCGCTGGAATTTGACAGCGGCCCGGCCCACAAGAACATCAACGACATCATCGGCCAAGTGGATCGCATGACGAAGTGGGTGAGGGAGCTGCTGCAATCCTTGCGTCCGCTCAACGATGACGCCGAGCCTGTCAATCTGGTGGCGGCGCTGCATGACAGCCTGATGGCCTTCGAGCATCAAATCACCAAAGCCTCGGTCCACGTGGTGTTCGACCCGAAGCTGACGCCCATGGTCCTGAGTCAGCAGGTGCAGTTGACGCAGATCCTCAACAGTTTGCTGGCCAATGCACTGGAAGCCATGGACAAGCGCGGCACGTTAACCATCACATTGGAGCCGACCGATTCCCGTGGCCTCAGCGTGGTGGTGAGCGACACCGGCAAAGGCATGAACGAAGAACAGCGCAGCATGGCCTTTCGGCCGTTTTTCACCACCAAACAAGGTGGGCTGGGTGTCGGGCTGGTGCTGGTCAAGCGGATCATGGAGCGGTTTGGCGGTGCGGTGACCATGGAAAGCCGTGAAGGCGAGGGCACGAGTGTCCGTCTGTCGTTCAAATTGGTCCCCTGAAAACGGGTGTGAACTTTCCCCGTTAGCGGGTGTCATTCCCCAGTCGCTTCCCCGGTCATGGCACATTGATGTTGATAAGCCATTGTTTTGATGAGTATTAATACTTTCGTAAAAACGGTTACAACTCTGGCGAGGTCCTTGCAAAACCCCCATTACCCCCTTCATGACTCATGACTTCGAGGCGGCTGGTGATGGACAGAAAAGCGCGGTACCCCTTCAAACGGTTTGGCCTCCTGACGCCTCTGAGCGTTCTTCTGACAATGACGCTGGGCACAACGACTCTGCGCGCCAGCCCCATCGACGACGAGCGACAGCCAGAACCTTCCGACCCCTCGGCTTACTACGATGAACCGGCTGACAAAGCCGCGGCGTTGAACGCCATTTTGACCATGCCCGAGGCCAACAAGGACTCCTTCGATTTACCCGGTGGCGTCAAAGGCAGCCGAGACACCACGCGGGTGGAAAACATTCTGCCGCCGGCGGTGCAAACCAGTTTCAACTACCCCACCAACGGCAAGCCGAGCCCGCTGTATGGCGCTCAGCCGTTCACTCAGCAGTTGGTGCTGTTCGAAGAATTCGGCCCGGAAAAACTCGACCCCACCACACCGGCAGCGCCGTTGGGTTTTCCACCGCCAGCCATCGGCCCGTTGCCACAGCAGGACCCCACCAGTGCGGCCCGCAGTGCGCCGCCGAGTGCGGCACTCGACGCCTTTCTGCGTCAACCGGGGCTGACACCGTTCCCGAGTCTGTACTCCAACGTGATCGACCGTAACCCGTGGCAGAAGCAGATCGAATTTTTCCTCAACCGCCGTATCGGCTCCTCGGCCGAAGGCCGTCCGCCAGGAAAAGGCTGGTCGCACCAGCGCTGGAACGAGTTTTACCCGCAGGCCGCCTACAAGACCGTGCAAACCGGCGCACGGTTGAATACCGGTTTGCGTGACAGTCGCCAGATGCACCGCTATGCCGTGGGCGAGTTTGGCCCGGGCGGCCTCTATCACAACGTGGCTGGCGTACCGGCGACCGATGGCACCGCCAAGGGCGTCGATGCGCGTTTTCACCCGAAAATGCCGGTGCAGAACCACAACTCGGTCTGGACCTTCGACGGCACCTTCCCGCCCAAGTTGCTCATGGTGCGTTACGGGCAACCCACGTTGATGCGTCATTACAACGGCTTGCCGATCGACCCGTCGGCGAACATGGGGTTCGGTTTGCACACCATCACCACCCACGAACACAACGGCCACACACCGGCGGAAAGCGACGGTTATGCCAATGCGTTTTTCTTCCCCGGGCAATTTTACGACTATCGCTGGCCGATCCAGTTGGCCGGCTACGACAGCATCAACACCAAGGCTGAAGACCCGCGTGCAGCCTTTCCGTGCTCGCCGGGCGAAACCCTGTGGACCAACGACCTCATCCCCAGCCGCAAGACCTGCAACAACGGCACGATCAAGATCCGCGGCGACTGGCGCGAAACCATGAGCACCCACTGGTTCCACGACCACATGCTCGATTTCACCGCGCAGAACGTCTACAAGGGCAACGCGGCAATGATGAACTACTACAGCGCCCTGGACCGCGGCAATGAATCGGTGAATGACGGCGTCAACCTGCGTTTCCCCAGTGGCAGCGCCTTGCCTTGGGGTAACCGCGACTACGATGTCAACCTGCTGTTTGCCGACAAGGCGTGGGACAAGAACGGTCAACTGTGGTTCAACCCGTTCAACACCGACGGCTTCCTCGGGGATCAGGTGCTGGTCAACTGGCAGTGGAAACCGATCCTGGATGTGCGCGCCCGCAGCTATCGGTTCCGCATGCTCAATGGCTCAGTGTCGCGCTTCTTCAAACTGGCGCTCGTGCGCGAGATCAAGGGCACCAGCGGGGAGTTCCAAGGGCCTGCCGGGTCGGGAGTGTCGTATGCCCGCGTGCCGTTCCACATGATTGCCAACGACGGCAACATCATGGAACACAGCGTGCCGTTCGACGGCAGCATGGACCTGGATGCCGACGGCGATAAACAGAATCACAACGCGATCCTGCCAACCCTGGGCATCGCCGAACGTTTCGACATCATCGTCAACTTCTCGAAATACGGGATCAAACCGGGCGACAAGCTGTTCTTCGTCAACCTGCTGGTGCACGAAGACGGCAAGGGCCCGGAAGAACCCGTCTCCCTGGCTGACGTGCTGTCCGAGAAATACAAGGCGATTATCAAGCAAACCAGCAAGGGGCCGAAGTGGGAGGACGGTGATCCGGTGGTAGGCAAGGTGTTGCAACTCAACGTCAAGGCGTACACCGGCCAGGACCTGGCCATGGACCCGGGCGCTTATGAACCGGCCAAACCGGGCAAGGCTGAAGGCCTGGTGATGATCCCGTTGAAGATCCATCGCGACAACGTCGCCGACAAGGCGCTGTTGGCCAAAGCCCGCCACCGCACCTTCACCTTCGGTCGTTCCGACGGCACCGATGAAGCACCGTGGACGGTCAAGACCGATGGCGGGTTCGGCTTCCACATGGACCCACGTCGCTTGAACACCTCGACCCAACTGGCCAGTGGCCCCACCGATGCCGGTGCCACCGGTTTCGGCACCCTGGAAGTGTGGAACATCAAGCTCGGCGGCCAGGGCTGGAGCCACCCGGTGCATGTGCACTTCGAGGAGGGGATCATCCTCAGTCGCGGCGGCAAGGCGCCACCGGAATGGGAAAAATGGGCACGCAAAGACGTGTACCGCATCGGCTCGGAAAAGGATGGCCTGGACAGCGTCGAGATGGCGATCAGCTTCCGCGAATTCGCCGGGACGTACATGGAGCACTGTCACAACACTCAGCATGAGGACAACTCCATGCTGCTGCGCTGGGACATTGAAAAACCCGGGCAATTCCAGCTGATGCCGACACCGCTGCCGAGTTGGGATGGTGTGCGCTACGTGAACTCCGCCGCGCTGCCAACCTTCCGCACTGGCGACGGCTACGGCCCCCAAGTGGTGGTCAAACCATGAGCCGCGAGGGAGCCGACATGAAACTGCATACGCCGCGCTCCCGCGCCTTGGGCATGCACCTGGTGTTGATGCTGGTCACCTGCCTGCTGGCCAGTCGGGTGCTGGTGGCTCATGAAGCGGCTCCGTCGGTGTCAGCGTCACCGACGGAGTCGGCGACACCCTGGGGGGGCGATTACTTCCCCAACACCTTGCTGACCGATCAGAACGGTCGGCAGGTGCGTTTCTTTGATGACTTGATCAAGGACAAAGTGGTGGTGATCAATTTCATCTTCACGTCATGCAGCGACTCTTGCCCGCTGGAAACCGCGCGCCTGCGTCAGGTGCAGAAGTTGCTGGGGGACCGGGTCGGCCAGGACATTTTTTTCTACTCCATCAGCATTGATCCCTTGAGCGATACACCCGACGTGCTCAAGGCCTACGCACAACGCTTCAAGGTCGGACCGGGCTGGAAGTTTCTCACCGGGGAATTTGCCGATGTCACCGATCTGCGAAAAAAACTCGGGCTGTTTATCGAAGGCGTCGACAACGGTCGCAGCAAGGACCACAACCTGAGCCTGATCGTGGGTAACCAGGCCACGGGTCGCTGGATGAAAGCTTCACCTTTCGAAAATCCGTGGATTCTGGCCGATCAGTTGGCCAACACGCTGCACAACTGGAAACAGCCCAGCGTTGAAGAAAACTACGCAGATGCGCCCGAGATTCGTCCGCCGAGCAATGGCGAAGAACTGTTTCGCACCCGCTGCGCGTCGTGCCACAGCCTGGGTCCGATGGACGGGCAGGGCATCGGCATGCGCAGCATCGGCCCGGACCTGATCGGCGTCACTCGCCTGCGTGATCCGGCCTGGCTGAGTCGCTGGATTCGCGAACCGGACCGCATGCTGGCGGAAAAAGACCCGATCGCGATGGAGCTGTTTGAGCGTTTCGAAAAAATACCCATGCCCAACCTGCGCCTGGATGAGAACGCGGCGCAGTCCATCGTGGGTTTTTTGCAGGAAGAAACCGATCGTCAGCAGCCGCTACAGGCGGCGCAAACGCAATAGCGGCTTAATCCTGTCATTGGGGCCGTCAGTTTCGATCAATGCCACCTACACTGATCCGAACCGCGGCTGAAAAGGCTTGATGCAAGGCATCCGGGAAGGTCCTATGCAGATACCAGGACAACAAAAAATACCTGCGTCGGCTATGTCGGCAGCAGAAAGCAAGGGCTGGCGAGGACAGTTCAATTTGCTGCGCTGGTTTTCCCTGGGCAGCTTTTTCATCATCGCCGCCGTGGCGCTGGGGTTGGGCTACGTGTCCACTCGTTTTGTCGTCGATGAGAGCATCGAGCGTGATTCCTTGCTGACTGCGCAGTTCATTCAGGCCATTGGTGATGCGGAAGTTCGCCATGCCGGCATCACCCTGCAAAGAACCATGGGTGAAATGCTCGATCCGCGCGATGACATCGCCTATCCCGACGTAGATCCGGCGGCGCGTGCCGCTGCCCGCATAGAGTTTCTCGATCATGTCGAACACCTGCCGGACACGCTGTTGGCGGTGGTGTACGCCCTGGATCGCACCGTGGTCTGGTCGACCAATGCGCAAATGATTGGCATGCGCGTCGAAGGTGATGAGGAACTGGACGAGTCCTTCGAAATGAAGGAACCCGTGTCCACCAGCTACCACGAAATCGATGAGGAACGTCCCGAGCAGCAACTGCTGCGCGAGCCTGAGTTTCTGTTCATCGAGAACTACATCCCGATGTTCAATGCCGACAAGAGCAAAGTGATCGCCATGGTGGAGATCTACAAGGAACCCGCGGACCTGGTGGAGCGTATCCAGCGCGGTTTCAAGTCGATCTGGCTGGCAACCCTGCTCGGCGGCCTGGCCATCTACCTCGGACTGTTCTGGATTGTGCGGCATGCGTCCATGCTGCTGCAGAGCCAGCAGAAACAACTGATCAGCAACGAGACCTTCGTCGCGCTGGGGGAAATGTCCTCGGCGGTGGCCCACAGCTTGCGCAATCCATTGGCCAACATTCGTTCCAGCGCCGAACTGGCTCAGGAAATCGCCAGTCAGAATGCGCAGAAGAACATCGGCGACATCATCAGCCAGGTCGACCGCATGTCGCGCTGGGTTCGGGAGTTGCTGGTGTCATTGCGACCCATAAACGACGACTACGAAACGGTAGACCTGGTGCTGGTCATCGACGACACGTTGAGTGCATTTGACGCGCTGATTAAACGCTCCGGCATCGACGTGCGTTTCACCCCTCAGAGTTGTCCGCCGGTCATCAGCCAACAGGTGCTGCTCACGCAAATCCTGAATAGCCTGTTTGCCAATGCCCTGGAAGCCATGCCCAAGGGCGGCGTGCTGAGTATCGATATTGAAACGCCGCAGCCCGGACTCGTGCACATGACCCTGAGCGATACCGGCAAGGGCATGACCACACAGCAACAACAAATGGCCTTCAAGCCGTTTTTCACCACCAAACAAGGAGGGTTGGGCGTGGGCCTGGCCCTGGTCAAAAGAATAATGGAGCGTTTTGAAGGCTCGGTCGAATTGACCAGCCGAGAGCAGGAAGGAACCCGCGTCTGTCTCAATTTTAAAGTGGCAACGGGAGGGGTATATGGAGCACAGCATTCTGCTGGTCGAGGATGATGAACTCCTCGCCGAGAATATTCAGACCTACCTGGAGCGCAAGGACTTCGAGGTGACGGTCTGCCACTCGGCTGAGGACGCGCTGGACCAATTGGGCACTTTCGTCCCGGACGTGGTGCTGACCGATAACTCGCTGCCGGGCATGAGCGGTCACGACCTGATCCAGAAGCTGCGCATCAGCGCGCCGGATCTGAAAGTGATCATGATGACCGGCTACGGCAACGTCGAAGACGCCGTGGTGGCGATGAAAGAGGGCGCTTTCCATTACGTCACCAAACCGGTGGCGCTGCCGGAGCTCAAGCTGCTGCTGGACAAGGCCCTGGCCACCGACCGAATGGAACGCACACTGTCGTTCTATCAGGAACGCGAAGCGCAGAGGTCAGGGGTGCAGGCATTGATCGGCGAATCGGCACCGATGCAGTACCTGAAAAGCACCATTGGCCAGTTAATCGACGCCGAGCGGCGCATGGCCAATACCGATCTGCCTCCGGTGTTGGTGGAAGGCGAGACCGGCACCGGCAAGGAACTGGTGGCCCGTGCGTTGCACTTCGACGGCCCGCGCAGCAAAGGTCCGTTCATTGAATTCAACTGCGCCTCGATTCCTTCCAACCTGGTGGAGTCAGAGCTGTTCGGTCACGAGAAGGGCGCCTTCACCGACGCCAAGGACCGCCGCGTCGGGCTGGTGGAAGCAGCCGATGGCGGGACGCTGTTTCTCGATGAAGTTGGCGAGATGGACTTGTTGCTGCAAGCCAAACTGCTGAAGCTGCTGGAGGATCGGACGATCCGCCGGGTCGGCTCGGTGAAGGAGCGCAAGGTCGATTTGCGGGTGATCAGCGCCACCAACTGCAACCTCGAACAAATGGTCCAGCAGGGCAAGTTCCGCCGCGATCTGTTCTTCCGTTTGCGGATCATCTCGATCAAGGTGCCGCGCCTGTATGCCCGTGGCGCAGACATCCTGCTGCTGGCTCGACACTTCCTGGCGATCCACGGCAAACGCTATGGCAAACCGAACCTGTATTTCAGCGATCAGGCTGAAGAATTGCTGCTCAGCTACAGTTGGCCGGGCAACGTGCGCGAGTTGCGCAACATGCTTGAGCAAACCGTGTTGCTGGCCCAGAGCGACACCATCGCCGCCCATCAATTGAACGTGTGCCTGAGCCTGGTGGATGAGCCGCTGGTGTTCCAGCAAGAGCCGCAACACTACGAGCCGCGTCCGGTCTACAACGGCACCGAGTCCATGAACCTGCCGGAAGTGGAGCGCGACATGGTGCGCAAGATGCTCGACAAGACCGACTGGAACGTCACCAAGTCCGCACGACTGCTGGGCCTGAGCCGCGACATGCTGCGCTACCGAATCGAGAAGCTCGGCCTCGCGCGCCCGGAAAAACGCCAGTGGTAGGCCTTATTGCATCAATGGCCCCTGACGGCTGAGACACTCGAGCAGGCACGTGGGGTCGACGACTTCTTCGTTCACGTAGACACCGCGTTGCTGATCGTAGGAGCGGATGAACACTCGAACCGTGGCATCCGCTACCGTCGGCAATCTTGAGTCGTAGAACTCATGCTGGCTCGAAATGGGGATGAAGTCCTGAGGCGCTGTCGGGATGTACGAGCCGGGCGGCACCGTGCTCATTGACGGTGGCACGGGGTGAGCGAAGGGTTGGTCGGCCCCGTAATAGTTGAACTCACTGCTGTAATCGGTAGTGGGTGTCAGGCTGTCGTCCGCGTGAGCACCGGTTGTGGTGATCAGGCAGAGGGCGAGCAGTAGCCTCGGATCGGTTGTTTTCATGGCAGCACCTGCGAAATCGGTTTTTCCCGCATTTCCCCAAGGTCATTAACTATAGCTCCCGTACGAGCGCGCGTTCGCGATGCCCGGATTACAAGATTTGAACAAAGACGCAATGGGGTTTTTCAAAGCGCTGATCTAGACTCGTGCCGGTCAATCAAGACCCCCGTCTGGAGCGCGCAATGGAAATGCCGACAAAAGAAAAAGCCATCGCCAGCAACCGCGATGCCTGGAATGACTCCGCCCGACACCACAAAGACACCCCCGAATGGCAGGCCCGTTTGACGGCTGTGGGTGACAGGGATTTTTGCTGCATGGACGACACCCTCCGAGGTTTGCTGGAACAAGTGGGTGTCGACGGCAAAGACGTGGTGCAACTGGGCTGCAACAACGGCCGCGAAAGCCTTTCGTTGTTTGCGCTGGGTGCCCGCAGCGTCGTAGGCGTCGACCAGTCCGAGGCTTTCCTCGATCAGGCGCGGGAACTGGCGTCACGCTCGCACCATACACCTGAGTTCATCGAGGCAGACATCCATCACTTGCCGACTGAACTTCATGGCCGTTTCGACGTGGCCCTGATCACCATCGGCGTGTTGAACTGGATGCCGGACATTGGCGAATTCTTCCGCCACGTCGCGCAAACCCTGAAGCCCGGTGGCAGCCTGGTGGTGTACGAAACCCATCCCTTCCTCGAAATGTTCGACCCCGAGTCCGCCGATCCGTATCGGCCGGACAGCTCGTACTTTCGCAGCGAACCTTTCGTGCAGGACCAACCGATCGTCTACGAAGGCAAAGTCGACCTACAGGCGGCTTCGTCCTACTGGTTCGTCCACACCCTCGGCGCCATTTTCACCGGCGCCATCGACGCCGGATTGCAGATCAGCCACTTCAAGGAGTACCCGCATTCCAACCGCGAGGAACTCTATGATCGGTATGAGCAGCAAACGGCGCAGTTGCCGTTGTGTTTTACGTGGGTGGCGGTGAAGCGATAGGTTCCAGGATCGGGACCTATTCGCGGTGCTGCTGCCGTCCGCTATCCTTGCTCCACGCACATCGAACGGTTTTTCCCATGCTTTCGGTCCAAGGCGTCTTCAAAAGTTACGCCACTCCCCAGGGCCCACTGCCGGTTCTGCAAGGTGTCGACCTCACCTTGAAACCCGGCAGCAGCCTGGCGTTGATGGGTGAGTCGGGCAGTGGCAAGAGCACCTTGCTGCACCTGATTGCCGGACTGGACAAGGTCGATCGCGGCAGCATCCGCAGCGGCGAACATCGGCTGGAGCAGATGAGCGAAGGGCAACTGGCGAACTGGCGGCGGACTGAAATCGGCCTGGTGTTTCAGCAGTTCAACCTGATCGGCAGTCTGCGTGTGGAGGACAACCTGGCGTTTCAGGCACGACTGGCGGGGCGCCATGATCCGCGCTGGCAGGCGCATCTGGTGCAACGTCTGGGCTTGGGTGATTTGCTGCAGCGTTATCCGGAACAGCTGTCCGGCGGCCAGCAGCAACGGGTTGCGCTGGGCCGTGCCTTGGCATCGCAGCCGAAATTGCTGCTGGCCGACGAACCGACCGGCAGCCTCGATGAAGCCACCAGCGATGAGGTCTTGAAGTTGTTGTTGGAGTTGCTCGACGACAGTCCCACCACGTTGTTGATGGTCACCCACAGCCCACGGGTTGCCGCGCGGCTGGCCGAAAAAGTGGTGCTCCACGGTGGTCGTCTGGCTGGCGCGGACGAGCGCTGAGGTGCGGGTCTTTCGCGAGACGCTGCGGGCGCTGCTCAGTCATTGGCGGCAGCATCCGGTGCAGTTTTTCAGTGTGCTGACCGGGCTCTGGCTCGCCACCAGCCTGCTGACCGGTGTGCAGGCGCTGAACAGCCAGGCGCGTGAAAGCTATGCCCGGGCCAGTCAGTTGATCGGCGGCGAACCCCAGGCCAGCCTCAGTGCGCCCAGTGGTGCGACCTTCTCCCAACACGTGTTTGTCGACCTGCGCCGTGCGGGTTGGCCGGTGTCGCCGGTCCTGCAAGGTCGGGTGACGCTCAAGGGGCATGACGACCAGCGCTTGCAGCTGATGGGGATCGAGCCGGTGTCGCTGCCAGCCGGTTCCTCAGTGGCCGGGCAGGCGTTGGCGATTGAGCAGGTCGTCGAGTTTTTCAGTCCGCCGGGCAGTACCTGGATTGCGCCGCAGACGTTGCAGGCTCTGGGTCTGCCCGAAGGCGAACGCCCGCTGACTTCGAGTGGTCAGGCATTACCACCGCTGCATGCCCAACCCGATATGGCCCCCGGTGTGTTGTTGGTCGACATCGGCTTCGCCCAGCAGATTCTCGGCCTGCCGGATCAGCTGTCGCGCCTGCTGCTGCCGAAGGATTTCACCGCGACCCTGCCTGAGCAATTCAAAGGGCAACTGCAGCTCAAGACCCGTGGCGAAGAGAACAATTTGTCGCGCCTGACCGAAAGCTTTCACCTGAACCTCGATGCCCTGGGTTTTCTGTCATTCGTGGTCGGCCTGTTCATCGTCCACGCCGCGATCGGCCTGGCGCTGGAACAACGCCGTGGCGTGCTCAGAACCCTGCGCGCCTGCGGTGTCAGTGCACGGATGCTGATTGCCTGTCTGGCGGTTGAACTGGGTGGTCTGGCGTTGATCGGCGGATTGGTCGGCGTCGCCAGCGGCTACCTGCTGGCCAGCGTGCTGTTGCCGGACGTCGCCGCCAGCCTGCGCGGGTTGTACGGCGCCGAAGTGGCGGGGCAGTTGAGTCTCAGTCCGTGGTGGTGGCTCAGCGGCGTCGGCCTGAGCCTGTTGGGCGCGTTGTTGGCGGGTGCCAACAGTTTGTTGCGGGCCGCACGCCTGCCTTTGCTGGCCCTGGCCGACCCGCAAGCCTGGCATCAGGCTCACGCGCGCTGGTTGCGGCGCCAGGGTTGGGTTGCCGTGATTGCCGCGGTGATCGCAGTGCTGGCGTTGATCTTTGGCGACAGCCTGAGCAGTGGCTTCGTATTGATGGCGGCACTGTTGATCGGCGCTGCGCTGGCGTTGCCGGTGGTGCTCAACTGGGTGTTGAATCGGGTGCTGCATCGCAGTCGTTCGGTGCTCGGCCAATGGTTTCTCGCCGACTGCCGTCAGCAACTGCCGGCGTTGAGTCTGGCGTTGATGGCGCTGTTGTTGGCACTGGCGGCGAACATTGGAGCGGGCAGCATGACGGCGGGTTTTCGTCAGACCTTCAGCGATTGGCTCGAACAACGCCTGACCGCCGAACTGTACGTCAACCCGCGAAATCCGGCCCAGGCCAGAGAGCTGCAAACCTGGCTCAAGCAGCAACCTGGGCTCACGGCGGTGCTGCCCAACTGGCAAGTGTCGATCCAGTTGCAAGGCTGGCCGGCGGACGTCTTCGGCGTGATCGATCACCCGACGTATCGCCAGCATTGGCCGCTGCTGGAAGCCTTGGGCGACAACCCTTGGGAACGACTGGCCAAGGACGACGCACTGATGCTCAGCGAGCAACTGGCCCGTCGGCTGAAGGTGCGCCTTGGCGATCACCTGACGATTCCCACACCGAACGGCGCCTGGTCGCCACGGATCGTCGGCATCTACGCCGACTACGGCAATCCCAAGGGCCACATTCTGGTCAACGTCAACCATCTGCTGCGCGGCTGGCCACAGCTGACACCGAGCCGTTTCAACCTGCGCATCGACCCGACGTTGATCCCTGATTTCCTGACAGCGCTGCAAACACGCTTCACGCTGGAGGACAGCCGCATCGTCGACCAGGCCCGGCTCAAGGGTTGGTCCACGCAAGTGTTCGAACGCACCTTTGCCGCGACCGCCGCGCTCAACAGCCTGACCCTCTGTGTGGCGGGCGTGGCGCTGTTCATCAGTCTGTTGACCCAAAGTCAGAGCCGCCTCGGGCAACTCGCCCCCCTGTGGGCGCTCGGCGTGACTCGCCGGCAATTGATGCTGCTCAATCTCGGGCAGACCTGGTTGCTGGCGGTGCTGACCCTGGTGCTGGCGTTGCCGTTGGGGATCGCGCTGGCGTGGTGCCTGGACACGGTGATCAACGTCCAGGCCTTCGGCTGGCGCTTGCCGCTGCGGGTGTTTCCGATGCAGCTGTTGCAGTTGATGGGGTTGGCGCTGTTGGCGACTTTACTGGCGTCAGCGTGGCCGCTGTACTCGCTGTACCGCACGCAACCAGCGGATCTGCTGAGGACGTTTGCTCATGAAGATTAAGGTTGGCGTGTTGCTATTGGCGTTATTGAGCGGGTGCGATAACTCGGCGCCTGTTGAGAAAGGCTTCGCGGGGCTGGGTCATCAGGCCGCCGCGTTTACGCCGGTGGTGCCCGGTCGGGTGTTCAGCTTTCCGGCGGATCACGGTCCTCATGACGGTTTTCGCATTGAATGGTGGTACGTCACCGCCAACCTCAAGGACGATCAGGGGCGCGAGTTCGGCGCGCAGTGGACGTTGTTTCGCAGCGCCTTGAAAGCGACGCCCGAAGTGGCTGGCTGGGGTAATCAAATTATCTGGCTTGGCCACGCGGCCGTGACATCGGCGACAGTGCATCACGCCGCCGAGCGTTACGCCCGTGGGGGCGTTGGTCAGGCTGGCGTGAGTCTCGCGCCGTTCAACGCGTGGATCGATGATTGGCGTTTCAGCAGTCAGGGCTCCGACCCTATGGCGGAGCTTCAACTCAGCGCCCGGGACAAGGATTTTGGCTATCAACTGCGGCTGACCTCCACACGTCCTTTGGTGCTTCAGGGCGACAAAGGCTTCAGTCAGAAATCCGAACAAGGGCAGGCGTCGTATTACTACAGTCAGCCGTTTTTTCAGGCCAACGGCACGCTGGAAATCGATGGCAAAACGTATCAAGTCAGCGGCCCGGCCTGGCTCGACCGGGAATGGAGCAGCCAACCCCTGACCGCCAACCAAACAGGTTGGGACTGGTTTTCCCTGCACCTGGACAGCGGCGAACAAGTGATGCTCTACCGCATGCGGCAAAAGGACGGCGCACCTTACCTCACCGGCACCTGGATCGACGCTGACGGCCAGACGCAGTTGCTGCACGCCGCCGACATCAGCCTCACACCGCAAGACACTGCCAACGTTGCTGGACGTTCGATGCCGGTGCGCTGGTCGATCAAAATCCCCGACAAACACCTCGACATCACGATCAGCGCGCTCAACCCCAAAGCGTGGATGGCTTTGCGTATTCCCTATTGGGAAGGACCGGTGCAATTGAGCGGCAGCCACGGTGGGCAGGGTTATCTGGAAATGACCGGGTATTAAGGCACCCCTGTAGGAGCTGGCGAAGCCTGCGATCTTTTGACGTTGATCCTGATCTCCCCGAATTCCCGCCGGAACTCCTCGCGAAGCCCAACCCTCTACCGTGAGATCCCCCCGCAGGAGTCCACACATGAGCGACGACCTAAAACCACCAGATCTTGCCTCGTGGCAGCGCCTGTTCGAAGACAAGGCCTACTGGCAACAATCCCCCGACGCCCATTACGCCGAACTGCTGCGGGTGGCCGATGACTTGCTGGGGCAGGGCGCCATCGACCTGGAACAATGGCAAGCCTTGAAGGCCAAGGCCGATCAATCCCATAAAGACTCGCCTGCCGTGAACGTCGCCCAGGAGGTTGACGATCCCGAGGCTTGAGGCGTTCTCCAAGAAACTGCGAACACTCTCTGATCAGCGTCTATGCTCATCTACGCAGAGGGCGCTGGACGATGGTTCAGCGCTCGTTGCTGCCTCCAATTCACAGGGAATGTACTGCTTATGAAACTTCACGCACTGACCAAAGCAATCACCCTTGCGACCCTGCTGTCTGCCGCCAGCCTTAGCGCCATGGCTGCGGACATCCCGCTGTCTGCCGTTGTGGAGGCAGATCAGGTCACCACCAAAGTTGTCTCGGTCGATGCTGCCAAACATCAGGTCGTACTGGAGGGGCCGGAAGGTCGTCAGGTCCATGTGCAATTGACCGACAAGGCCAAAAACCTCGGCAAACTGAAAGTCGGCGACCAAGTCGATGTCGAGGTAACTAGCTCTGTCGCCGCCTACCTCGACACCGATGTTGACAAAGGCCTGCCAGGCACCGTCGAACGCGCTGGCGAAGTCCGCGCAGCCCCTGGCAGCGACAACCCGGGCGGCGAAGCCTACCGTCAGGTGCAGGTCCAACTGAAAATCACCAAAATCGACGTGAAGAAAAACCAGGTAACCTTCGAAAACCCCGCCGGCCAGTCCAAGACCGTTGACGTCGTAAGACCCGAAGTTCAAGCGAAATTGAAAGACCTGAAAGTTGGACAGAGTGTCGTTGTGACCTATACCGACATATTGAAAGTGACCAGCAAGCACTGAAGTTGAGTATTAGCTCTATATGTTGCTTGTACAACTTTCCTGTATAAGAACAATCAGTTTTAATGGTCTAACTGGTGAGTTTGCTGGTCTGTAAAATAGTATTTGGGCCGACATTTAATCGAAAGTTGTTTCGATAAATTTCATGTTCATATACGCGGACATATTCGAAAACTTCAATTAAAATGCTTCCCGTTCGCCCAGTGTCAGGGTTCTTTACCGGTGCATGGATTGCCAGGCCATTACACTGGGCGAACACCTTCTCGACGTGCGATACACACCTGAAACAATACGTTAAGATTCGCGGCATTTTGCAGATCAAGGAAGAAAACGGCTGCCGCCGTTCTGACACGGATGAAACCACTCTCCCTCTACCACCCGGCGCTCTACTGGCTTCGCGTGTGGCAAAAAAGACTGTTCCGGCAATTGGCCTGGCGCTTCTCCCGCAAGCAATACGCTGTTTCGGTGGACGTCGTATCCCGACTGCCATTCCGCTACCTCAAGCACACCTCCAAACTGATCCGCAAACTCGGCAACTCCGATCTTGCCCTGCAACACAACAAAGTCATCAACCTGAAACTGGCCGTCGCTTCGATGGACGGCGTCGTCATTGGCCCTGGCGAGTATTTTTCATTCTGCCGCCTCGTGGGTCGGCCCACCCGCAAACGCGGTTATGTCGAAGGCATGGAACTGTCATTTGGTGAAGCGCGCAGCGGCATCGGTGGCGGGATCTGCCAACTGAGCAACCTGATTCACTGGATGGCGATTCACTCACCTTTGGTCGTGGTTGAACGGTCGAACCACAGCTTCGATCCCTTTCCTGACGAAGGGCGGGTACTGCCATTCGGTTCTGGGGCTGCGATCTTCTACAACTACATTGACCTTGTGTTGCATAACCCGACCGATCGTTATTTTCAGTTGAAGCTGAATGTCGCCGAGCAACAGTTGGAAGGGGAGTTGTTGTGCGATCAGGTGAGAGAGTTTCGGTATCACGTTTATCAACTTGAGCATCGGTTTGTGCGAGACGGTGGGCGGGTTTTTCGGGAGAACGAGATATGGCGGGAGGTCAGGAGCAAGGGGCAGGAGAGTCAGGTGCTGAAGAGTGAGCGGCTTTATAAGAATCGGGTGGTGGTTAAGTATGAGGTTGAGGAAGGTTTGTTGACTTGAAATGCATAAAACGGGCGCTCGTTAGATCGCTCGTTTTTTTTGAGGCCGGTTGGAAAATTTTTCATGATGAAGCTCTTGCATCAACGGAACCGCAAGGTGGCATTTGTATGCCTTGATCGTGTTCGGTCTGTCAAAACCGGTCGCTGAGGTTGAGTGACTGTATCGCAACAATATTGACGGTTCAGTTCCTGAAATAAAGCTCATCCAGTTGTCGTCTCCGAATCAGCAGGTATTCCTCCCAGATCTTGGGGAACTCCTCATCCTTGGTGAATGGGAACGTCAGATAAATATGCTTGCCTGTCACGCTTATATACTGGCGCGCGCGTTTGAAGGCAGGTTGTTCGTACATCGAAATGCTTTCATCGTAACCGTCGTGGCGGTGAGAGATCGTTACCCGATGTGGAGCGATCATGCCTCGCGCAAAGTCAATCACCCAGCCGTGATCCAGTCCCGTGGTCAAATAACCGTAAACGCCGTCGCTAGAAAGTCGGATACACGATTTGGCCTGAGCGCCGTCGTCGTCATTCACGACGACGATCTTGTCTTTGAAGTATTGGATGCTTTTTTGATTCGGTCCTTGCAAAACCAGATTCCAGTCTTCGGCTGACATTCTGAATTCGCCTTGGTTTTCAAATTCGGCTATCCAGCCGTTTGAAAGGGTGATTCTATGTTTGTTCAAAGGGTGTCCTAATCGTTGAATATCCCAAGCCGTTAGGTGTAAATATCATTTCAGGCTTTTATGTGGCCACTCCACGATCTATCCCAGGTTTAAAAATGAGCAACTCGTCTAACTCGCGATTCCTGCAGCGCTTAACAAATTCCAGCGCGGCGGTTGAGTTGGTTAGGTACAAATTATAAGAAACTCTATCTATCTGATAGTACTCATCGTAGTCCATCATGCGATTGCTCACGGGTATCGCAACGTAAGGTTTTCCTGATACCTCTTCGATGCCGATCGTAAAGCGCTCGCCTGTATTGATTTGTGTGTCGTTGAATATCATTTTTTGAATAACCCAATGGGTGTCCCTTTTTGGTCCGCTGAGCTCCTCCGTCACCATGTTTTCCTAGTCGTGGTACTCGGCATGATTCGTTAAATACTTACCAGCCAAGCCTCGCACTGTTGCAGCTTTTCGTTATCGTTCATCGCGTGAGATATTTTCTTGTCGATCTCTTTGAGTTTAGTTGGTTAGTTTTCTTGATAGAGCATTAACCAACCGTCTCTGCCGTCGTGTTCTATCATGTATTTTCTTTCTTCTTTTCTGACGTTTAGCGACCAGGAAGAAAAAAATCTGGATGATCCGAAAATACCATTACCGTACAGCCGCAACGACCCGCTATGTCATATAAATCGGATTGCTTCATTCGTGACCTCCTAGATGTGCATCAAATGGACCTAAAAGGGGATTTATTTTCGATCTTAACCAAAAGGGGACAGGTTTATTTTCGTGCGTGGAATATAAATCTGTCCCGTTTTTTTTGTTTGATGTCAGCTACAGTTTTTCTAGATTAAAATTGCAACCATTTGTCTTTATTTCAGACAGAAATTGTTCAAGGCTAATCACGGGCTTGCCAGCATTTTGGTTGGCGTACTCTCTACGTAGAAGCCTGAACAGCTCGCCGATTGTTTTTTTGTTTTTTTCGCTAAGGTTCGCTATTAAGTCAAAGCTGTCTTCGGACATGAACGATGTATTATTTCGCATTAGATAGTAACAGCTTATATTTAACAGCAAGGAGTCCGCATCTTCGTAGCGGCTCTGCAGTGATGTTAAATATTTACTGAATACGTCGAGTAGTATTCTGTTTGGGCTTTCTTTAGATTTTAGATGTCCGAAGAGACCTTGCCAGTTGTTTATATAGAGGTGATCTCCCCAATCAGGGGCTCGGGAGAAATATTGTCCTTGGCCTTTAAAGAACTCCGAGGGCTCGTTGTTTTCTAGTGCGATCTGAAATTTGGTTTTCATTGAAGTTTTGCCCAGTCCTCAAATTGACTTAGTAATTAATCGACACTTTTATTATGTTGTATTTTCTCAGAGTGCTTAGGCCCATTATTTGGAATAGGTGCCATTCTCTCTTCCGTTCGGCATTTTAAAGAGCCTCTAGTTCGATGGTGCAGCCGTTTCTTTTTAAATTTTGAATTTCTTGATCGAAAGAGTAATTTGGTAGATCTTTGTTCTTTCTGTCGTAATCTTTTCTTAAGAGTCTAAATAGACGACCTATGTTTTCTTTGTCTTTTTTCTCAAGGTTCTCAATAAGGTTGTAGTTGTCGGTCGATAAAAATTGAAACATGCCTCTTGCTATGTAATAGGCTGATATATTGGAAAATAGCCCTTCAGCATCTTCGTAGTTTTCATCCAGGCATTGAACGTATTCTTGAAATAAAGTTGTCAGTAAGCTCTGCGCCGCGTTTTGGGTTTTTAGTACGCCGCACATCTCCTGCCAGTTGCTTATGTATAGATGGTCGCCCCATTCGGACCCCTTGGCAAAATAGATGCCATCTCCTTTGAAAAAATCGGAAATTTCATGCTTATTTAAGGCGGTTTCGAACGTGGTTTTCATTGGGGGTTTTTCCCAGTAATCAAAGTTTTTCAACAGCGCTCCCAAGTCACTATCATGGGGGGATGGTTTCAGATCCGATCAGCGCTGCTTCTTTGTTACGCGTTTGATAACTAAAATTGGACTAACTAAAAGGGCGGATTTATTTTTGTGAGTGCGTAGAAATGAATCTGTCCCCCTTAATCTCCTTTAACCCGAACTCGTAATGCCTTGTGGTATTCGATTTTTTATGGTTACAGGTTTCTGAAGTTTTTTGGTCCACCATCATTGGCAAGCTTTGTTATGCGCCGATTGTAAGTTTCAATATCCTGTGCATTATTAATTTTATAAGTTTCTTGATGCAGAAATTCCATGCAGTTGGAAATTATTTGTTTTTCGTTGTTTGATAGGTCGCGAATTAGATCAAACCCGTTTTCAGATAAGATTGGAATCTTTTTTCGCATGTAGTAGTAGCAGCCTATGTTTTCTAGAAGATCGTTTGCATCATCTATACTGTTTGTGATGGTTTTTAGGTATTTTTCGAATGCGTTTTTCAGGGTTGCAACTGGATTTTTTTGTGTTTTGAGAAACCCACAAAGACCTTGCCAATTAATGACGTGTAGCTGGGTTCCCCAGTCGGGGTCTTTCGTAAAGTAAATACCACTACCTCTGAAGTATTCCGGGAGTTCATCTCTGTTTAGCGCTTTTTCGAAATTGCTGATCATTGAAGTTGCTCCCAGTCATCAAATTGGCTCAAAAGTTTGTTCATGTCAGCTCCATGATTGATTTTTTCGGAGCCAATCAGAGCCGCTTCTTTCGTCCCGCTTTTCGTTTCGCCTCCAGGTACCCATTCTTTTGGATAAGCACCGGCTTCGTTACCATTTGGGATTTCATATTTAAATCTAGGGTCGTCAGGTTTTATTTTTACCAGATAAATTTTGGCGGAGGATAGGTCCGATGTACCTAAATTGAGCTCTCTATTGAGCACTTGCCAGTTACCACCGCTTGCTTTGTATTTTGCAACCACAGTATCCATTTCGGACGGCAGACCTACAAATTTTCTAGGTGGGAATGTTGGATAGGCCGAGCGTTCAATCCAATCATCGATAACGACAAATGAGCCTCCCTGTCGCTTGAAGGCTTCTTCATGCATATTTACGTATTGTTCCGGCAGATACTCACGCGTATCAACAGGTCTGTTCCCTTTCTCAAGATTAATAACTTCATCATATTTGGCTTGTGACATAGGAATGCTGTCGGGTTTCGTTGCATTTGCCGAATTATTGGGCAGCTTACAGTCGGGCGTCGGGCAGGTATCGCTCAACCCCAACGGATCCACCCACCCCGTAGGGTTAGGCACGTACTGGTAGTTGTTCAACCCACCTGCAAGCTTGATCGGATCCGGCGTCAAATACCGCCCAGTGCCCGGATTGTAGTAGCGATGCCGGTTGTAATGTAAGCCCGTTTCCGCATCGAAGTACTGACCCTGGAAGCGTAGCGGGTTGTCGATTTCCGCAATGTCGAGGGTGGCAAGGTTACCGTAGGCGCGGTATTTCGCCGACCACATGATCTCGCCACTGTAGTCGGTGAGTTCCTGCGGGGTGCCAAGGTGGTCGAGTTGGTAGTAGAACGGCTCGGCTTTTAGCGGGCCTTCACCATCGAGCATCGCCAGGGGGCGGAAGGTGCCCGGCTCGTAGATGTAGCTGCGATAGCGGTTGTCCGCGCTTTCGGCGATGAGGCGTTCGCCTTGCCACAGGAATTCCGTGGTTTGACCATCGACGGTTTTGGCGATTCGACGGCCGAAGGCGTCGTACTTGTAGCTCGCGATGCTGCCACCCGGGAGGCTGGCTCCGATCAGTCGGTGCTGGCAGTCGTAACGGTATTCGGTGATGAGCTTTTGCCCGGTTCCACGGCGTTCGCGGATCTGGTTGCCGTAGGCGTCGTAGTCGTAATGGCGATCACCCTGCATTAGCAGGCGGTTACCTTTGACGTTGGCCAGGTTCGTGGTTGGCTGGTCGCCTTGACCCAGGAGGTTGCCCGCTGGGTCGTGGGCGAAGCTTTCCGGGGTGGTGCCACGGACGTTGATCAGGCGGTCGAGCGGGTCGTAGTGGTAGCTGCGGTTGCCTTTGCGACTGTCGTCGATGCCGGCGAGGTTGCCGTTGGCGTCGTAGGCGTAGCGGCGCTGGAATAGATTGCGGTCTTGCTGACTGACGCTGTGGGCTTGCAGTCGGCCTTGTTCGTCGTACTGGTATTGACTGAGCAGCAGACCTTGTTGACGCTGCTGTTCGCGACCGGCGCTGAACTGGTGAGTGGTCAAGCGCGAGCCATTGAGGTCGATACTGCTCAGGCGACCGCCGGATTGGTGGCGGTAGTCGAGTTTGCTGCCGTCGGGGAGACGGCAGTGGCTCAATTGGCCGAGGTTGTCGTATTCGTAACGCAGGGTGCCCCAGCCTTGGTGTTCGGTGATCAGGCGATCTTGCAGGTCGTATTCGTAGGCGAGGGGCCAGTGGCCGTCGTCGACGTTCACGAGGCGACCGAGGGCGTCGTAGCTGTAGTGAATCTTCTCGCCATCGGCCAGGGTTTTCACCAGCAAGCGGCCAGCGGTGTCGCGTTGGTACTCAGTGACCAGCTCACTGCCGTCGTCGCCGCACTCGGTTTTCTTCAGCAACTGGCCGTTGAGGTCGTATTCGTAGGAGGTACGTCGACCGTCGAAACCGGTTTCCTGCTGGATGAGGCCATTAGGGTAATAGTCCAGGTGGTAGTGCTCGCCACGTTGGTTTTCGATCTCGCTGAGCAGCAGGCGCGAGTTGTCGTAGCGATAGCGCAGCTGGCTGCCATCCGGGTTGATGCGGCGACTGACCAGGTGCAGGTTATCGGCGTATTCGAAGCGGGTGACGCGACCCAGTTCATCACGTTCGGCGGTGACTTTGCCGTAGGCGTTGTAGGTGAATGCACGGGTTGCGCCACCGGGCAGGGTGATTTGCGCGAGACGGTTCGCCGCGTCCCATTGGTATTGAGTGATCGCGCCGCTTTCGTCCTGGCGAGTGATTTGCCGACCTAGCGCGTCATAGCGGTACTTGCGCTGACCGCCGTCCGGCAGCTGTTCTTCGAGCAGTTGGCCGAGATTGTTCCAACCCAGTTGATGACGGCTGCCGTCGGGGTGGCGGATTTCCAGCAGGCGGCCCTGGCGGTTGTAGCTGTAATGGGTCGAATTGCCGTCTGGGTCGATTTGTTCGGTGATGTCGCCTTGGTCGTTGCGCCAGTATTTCCAGGTCGCCGGCCCACGGTTCACGACGCGGACGAAGCCGCGGTAGTACTCGTAGGTTGTCGGTGCATCTTCCGGTGGAATGACCGCGACCAGTCGGCCGGCGTCGTTGTATTGGTATTCGGTGACGGCACCGAGTGCATCTTTCTCTGCTATCAGGCGGCCCTTGTCGTCGTAGGCCTTGAGGTGTTCCGCACCGTCCGGATCGACTTTGGCAACCAGTCGAGCCTTATCGTCGTGGGTGTAGACCTCTTCGCTGCCATCAGCGTTGGTAACCGTGACGCTACCCTTGTCATCCCAAGCGTAGTGCGCGTCCATCTGGGAGAAGCTTGCCCAGTGATGGATGCAGCGTGCCGACTTGCCTTCTTTTTCCCATTCCCAATAGAAGCTGGCGCCACCAGCCAGTTGCCGCTCGAGAATGACGTTTTGGTCGTTGTAGGCATAACGCTCGGCTTCACCAGCAGCGTTTTTGGCTTCGATCAGGCGGTGCTGCGCATCGTAGCCATAGGTGACCAACGTCTGGATGGTGCTCCAGGCATCTTCCAGATTGTCTGCCGGGCTGAACTGCTGATAGTCGATGGCGACGATGTGTTTTCGATCGTAACGCACGAGGAGGGCGCGACCGGCACCGTTATCGACACGTTTGATTCGACCGTGGATGTCACGAGTAATGTGCAGGCGATTGCCGTAATCGTCACTGATGGCAATCAGCGTTGCGCCTTTGGTGTTGTAGCGGAAGTGGTAGAACTGGGTGCGTTCACCGGCTTGGGTGAGGATCAGTTCGGAGGGGTCATCACCGAGGAAAATCGCCGCTTCCGATAGGCTGTTGGTGATCGCCGGGCGCTGCACACTTGGCAACGGGAATGTGGTGACGCGGTTTTCGTGGTCGGTCCAGATCACCTCGTCGCCGTTGATGTCGACGCGTTGAGCGAGGGCGTGGCTCCAGCCGTAGCCGAGGCCGCAGTCGATTTCCGCAGCGCTGGTGCGATAAAGGCGCGTCCAGCTGAAGGGCAGCAGACCGCCGAGTTCGCCATCGGTCAGGGTCAGCAGTTCTTCGCCAGTGACCATCGATACGGGGCAACCATTGGTGCAGGTTTTCTTGGCGCATGCGGCGCTTTTGTCGTCAGGTGTTTTCGACTGAGTAGAAACGTCGTCGATCTTTTCCTTTGGTGCGAGGGTGGTCTGTTTTTCTTTCTTGCCACGCGGAAACGAAGAGGCGTCTTTCACTTCCTGCTTTGGCGTATCCGTGGTTTTCGGCACCTGACTTTTAGAACCGTTGGCGGCAGCCTCGTCGATTTTGATCGCCGCCGTTTTGGCAGGCTTCATCGGCACATTTTTGGCGCTGGCAATCAACGGCTTCGATACTTCGGCGTGTGCTGGCAGGCTGTGCTTGCCGCTCAGGGTCATCAGTTTCGCGGCCAGCTCTTCAAGGTACTTGATCGCTGTACCGGATTTGACAGTAGACAGGGCTTTGGTCCCCACCCGCACCGCAATTCCTGCACCTCCAGTGAGGCAAATACCCAACACCACGTTGATCAGGAATTCCGATGCAATGGCTGTCACCACGTCGACGATGACTTGCGGTGGCAGCATGCCGACCCACGCCACAATCGCCGAGACGTAAATGAACATTAATGGTTCGTCACTGAGGATCAACAGACCCGAAGCAATGGATTCCTTGGACGCGGCATAGAGCTTGTCGATCTCGACATCCGACAGGTACTTGCGCAGCTTTTCGAGGTTTTCCTTTGGGTGTGCGAGCAGTTCGAACAGGCTTTTGATGTCATCCCACAGCCTGAGCAGCGCTTTTTCCAGGCCATCCATCGCTCGTTTTAACAGAATGACAGAGCGGCCCGCGCGGTCAGCAGCCGAGTAACTGGCCCACTGAGGCTGAAATTTGCCCGACCATTCACTTTGCAACCAACCATTGAGATTGCCGATCACGCCCTGGTAGGAGTCGTACAGCGCTTTGACATTGCTTTGGGATACGTTCGGGAAAAAGGTGATGCGGTACATCTGACCTTTCTTGCAGCCGTTTATCACCTTGATGCCGCTCGGGCCGATCGTTGTTTCAATGACGGGACCGGTAACGTCGTCGTAGAAAGTGCCTTTGGTGACGGGCTCGAGTTTCACTGGCGTGTTGCCAATCGGTACGAAGCGCGCCGACTCGAACATGTGGATCAACGTGAAGTCGCCTACCAGAGGGCAGGTCGCATAGGTCTCGACTTTACCGGTTTTGGTCTTGCGTTTGGTCACATTGACTTCATTGCCTACCTTGAAGGTCTGGTCCACATCCAATGCCCAGCCGGTCAGGAAACCGTCCGCCCAATCCTTGTAATCACTCAGGCAATTGTTGAAGTCCTTGAGGATAAGGCTCACGTCAGGTGTTTTGGCGTCCAGCACGCGCAGGACCAAGGTACCAATCGGGGTATTCATGACGTGACTTCCTTTGTCAGCTCAGCAGCAAGACGCTCTGCCATATCTTCTGTATTGGATTGTTGGCGCACGAAGCGCTCGACCTTGTGGCGCAGGTTACTTTCGGGGAAGGCGAAGAACAGTTCCGGGCAGTCCTCTCCCAGCCACTGCATCAGGTTGTCGACGACGGTGGTGTGGTCTTTTTCCGCAAGCGTGTCGACTAACTTCTGCGGCACCTCCCACCATGGCCAAGCCTTGGCCGGTGGCACACCTCTTGGTCCCACTTCCAGTGTCTGGCCATTGATCAGGTAGCGGTCAAACACCGGTAAAACTTCTCCCGCGCCAGCACCCAATCCTTCAAGAATCGGGAAAATATGTCGCCCATCCCAGAACCGAAAAAACACCTCGGTGCCATCGGGCATGCGCACTTGAGTCAAGCTGCGAAGATGTTCGAACACCACGTCCGGGGTGCTGGTGGACACCGCCAGCCAGCCCCAATCCTGAGCGTCGGTTTCAGCAATCCACTGAAGGAAACCGGCGTTGGGTTTCAGTTCGGCGAGGTAGGGCATTACTGGCTGCCAGTCGGCGTACGGCGTGCCGCTCCAGATCGGGTTCAGCTCCGGCGCCATCTCCTGCTGGTAGAAGGCCTTCAGTGGTTCGGCATCGCTCGCCGCACTGACAATCAAATAAAGACGTTCATTAGCCTGCAACGGCCGTTCAGCCAGCCAATCCTGTGGGGTCAAAAGATCAGATCGCACAAGCACCTGCCTTGCATTTTTCGCACTCTTCACAGAACGGCGCGTTGCGTTTGAGGGTGTTGATCTGCGCCGGGGTCAGGACCGCGCCGGCCTTGTCGGCATCCGCCTGTTTCAGCACGCCGGGCATCAGTGGCGCGGCGCCAGTGCCGTTGCCGGGGCTGCCACCTGAGTTCATGTTGATCACCGGGCCGCTCAGGGTGACGCCGCTGCCATCAATCTTGATGAAGCTGCCACCGCCCTTGAGGGTCAGTTCGCTGCCGGCTTCGAGCACGACTTTCATGCCGCTGCTCAGGTGGATTTCCTGGCCCGCTTCAATGAATTGGCCAGTGCCGACCTTGATGTGCTGGTTGACGCCCACGGTCAGGTGGTCGTTGGCGCGGGTTTCGACTTTGCGGTCGGCGTAGACGGTGTGGTGCTCTTCGGCCTTGAATTCGCTGTAGCTGTTTTGCTCGACGGTGTCGTGGCGTTCGTTGCCGACGCGGATTTTCTGGTCGTGCTCGACGTTTTCGTCCCAGTCGCGTTGGGCGTGCAGGAAGATTTGTTCCTGGCCTTTTTTGTCTTCGATGCGCAGTTCGTTGTAACCGCCGCCGCCGGGGGAGCTCAGGGTTTTGAAGGTGCTGCGGGTTTTGTTCGCCGGCAGGGCGTACGGGACGACGTTTTCCTTGTGGTACAGGCAGCCGCTGATCAGCGGTTGGTCGGGGTCGCCTTCGAGGAAGGTGACGAGCACTTCCATGCCGATGCGCGGGATGGCGATGCCGCCGTAGTGGGCGCCGGCCCAGGCGGAGGAGACGCGCAGCCAGCAGCTGGTCTTGTCGTCGGCCTGGCCTTCGCGGTCCCAGTGGAATTGCACTTTGACGCGGCCGTACTGGTCGCAGTGGATTTCTTCACCTTTGGGTCCGGTAACCACGGCGCTCTGGCTGCCGAGGATGCGCGGTTTCTTTTGCGTCAGGGGCGGGCGGTTCGGCACGTCCCACGGGGTGGCCTGGAAGCGGTTGCGGTAGCCCTGGTGGAAGTCGTCTTTCAGGTTAGTGGTGCTGCTGGTGACCGACTCTTCCAGCACTTGCGGCTGTTTGCCTTCGTGGAGGATTTCGGTGAGCAGCCACAGGTCGTTCCATTTGGCCTTGGGGTGTTGGGTCAGGGCCAGGAAGTGGCCGCTGACCAGCAACGGCTGATCGCTTTTGCCTTCGGCGAGCTGGAAGTCGCTGCGGTGACGTTCCAGAGCGCGTTTGGCCAGGTGCTTGCCGCGTTCGCGGTCGATGAAACGGCCGGGATAGTCGTAGTCTTCGAGGTCGGGCAGGACGTCGCCGCGGTTCTCGCTTTCCAGGGTCAGGCGTGGTTTTTCGAAGTCGTAGTCGCGACGGGTGGTGCGGCTGGTGCGGGTTTCCAGGCGCAGGTCGAAGCGCTTGATCACAGGATCGTTGGCGACCATCCCGGAGTCTTGCTGGTAGGCCACGGGCGCGAGTTTCGGGAACACCGTCTGGTCATCGCCGAATACCAGCTTGTGGGCGGTGGCGCTGTGCTGAAAGTGGTAATGGATACCTTCTTCCTCGCACAGACGCTGGACGAACTGCAGGTCCGATTCATCGTACTGAACGCAGTAGATGCGCTCGGGATAAATCGCCCCGACTTTGAATTCATAGGCGTTGCTTTGGATGCCGTGCTCTTCGAGGACGCTGCCGATGATTTTCGGCACCGTGAGGTTCTGGAAGATGCGTTGGTTGATGCGGTGCGCGAGGTAAGACAGGTGCGGGCGCAGGGTCACCGCGTAGCGGGTCAGGCGTTTGCCGGAATCACCCTGGGCGGCGCGGTAGATCTGGCCATGGATGCCGCTGCCGTCAGGCGAGAGCTGCAAAAAGGCCGGTTTGTGCAGCAGGGTCTCGAGGTCCAGGGACGGCTGTTCACTGACCAGCTCCACCTCAAACACAAAAGGCTGGCTGATGGCTTCCCGACCTTGCAGGGAGAAAACCTGGAAGTCGCTGGAAAGACCTTCGATGGTCAGGGCAAAGTGAGTTTGATTGGCCGGCGCGAACATCCCTTGTTCCTCGTGCAGTGCAGCGGCGCTCGCCGGCACCCGTGCAGGGAGCTTGCGGACGCGAAAATTCTGGAAGGGCGAAAACAACATCGACCAGCAGAGCTGGCCGATGCTTGAGACGGTCGGCCTGAGTTAGGCGACCGGCTGACGCCAGTCATCGGAACCCGAAGTGCCGGATACTTCGTGGGTCCAGGTGATTTTGCGGTAGGTGAACTGCACTTCTTCCAGGTGAGTGAAGTGCGAGTTCGACGGGTCCTGGCAGTTGTGCATTTTGTTGTTGATGGCGACGATGATCGCGTCTTCCAGTTTGGTGGTGTAGTAGTGCTCTTGGGTACCTTGAGCCGAGGTGCGGTACCACTGGATAACGATTTCGCTCATGCGCTCGCCGGAGGTCAGAGCGGCTTGCAGCAGTGGCGAAGCCTTGTCGTACACCTTGGTGATCACGACTGGCTTGTGGACGCGCTGACCGGTCGGTTGGCCGGACTGCGGGTCACGCGGGATGATCACGTCGTGGCTGAAAGCCTGAACCATGACCTGGTCTTCGTGACCTTCCTGGTAGGTGTTGCCAACCGAGTCGGCGGTGAACGCGCCGGCAGTGATCAGACCTTGTTTCTCGCCAGTGACGGACATGTACGCTGGTGTAGCCATGGATGTGCTCCTTGCTAAAAGTTAGGGTGCCCGGGAGGCGGTATCGCCCGGTGGGTGCCTGACTGTTATCAAGGTCCGTGCCAGAAGCGGCTAAGACTATATAAATCAGTCGGTTGAGAGGTTTTTAAGCGCTCGCGGAGAATCTTCGGCAGAGATCGCCGGTGAATGTGCGCAAGAAGTTGCGCAGTACTGCGCAACTTCTTGCGCACTTGGCTGGGACGCCTGACAGGCCGGGCGATCAGCGTCCCGAGAAGGGCTTTCGCAGCGTTGAGTGCGCAACTTCTTGCGCATCAAGGCGGTTAGCCATCATTCGGTTACCCATCGTCTGATTTGCCGAAAACCGGTAGCAGAACCGCTAGGGTGACAGGTGCAACGAACACAGCAGCCCGGAGGTCAAACTCAGCGCCGAGATGAATGAACATCTGCGAACTCAAGGAGAACGACATGAAAATCCTGATGGTTCTAACGTCACACGATCAATTGAGTGACACGGGTAAGAAAACCGGCTTTTGGCTGGAGGAATTCGCCGCACCGTACTTTGCCTTTAAAGACGCCGGTGCTCAGTTGACCCTGGCCTCGCCCAAGGGTGGTCAACCACCGCTGGACCCAAAAAGCGACGAGCCCGACGCGCAAACCGCAGCCACCGAGCGCTTTCGCAAAGATTCCGCCGCCCAATCCGCATTGGCGTCTACCGCTCTGCTGAGCAGCGCGAGGGCTGAAGATTACGACGCGATTTTCTATCCGGGCGGCCATGGCCCATTGTGGGATTTGGCCGAAGACAAAATTTCGATCGCTCTGATCGAGGCGTTTTACAAGGCAGGCAAACCGGTCGCGGCCGTCTGCCACGCACCGGGTGTGTTGCGTCACGTCAAGGGCGCGGACGGCCAGCCGCTGGTCAAAGGCAAACGTGTGACGGGGTTTACCAACACTGAGGAGGAGGCTGTGCAACTGACGAAGGTCGTGCCGTTTTTGGTGGAGGACATGCTTAAGGAGAAGGGTGGTGTCTATTCCAAAGGTGCTGACTGGGCGAGTTATGTGCTCACAGATGGTTTGCTGATTACTGGTCAGAATCCGGCTTCCTCTGAGGCTGCGGCACAAGAACTGTTGGCGAAGCTCCGCTAAATCTGACGTGTAGCAGCTGGCGCAGCCTGCGTTCGGCTGCGCAGCAGTCGTAAACCGGCAAACACGGTTTGTCTGAAAGACCGTGGCGGCTGAAACAACGACTGCTTCGCAGCCGAACGCAGGCTGCGCCAGCTGCTACAGGTTCGTGCCACGCCTCGGACCGCGAGGCTCAATGCGTGAAACATTCCTCGATCGAGCGCCGCTGCGTCTCGGCATACAACGCCAATTCATCAATCGTCGTTCGCCCCAGCGCCTTCTCGAACACCTGCCGGTTCGATTGCACGCCATAGTGGGTTTGCGCCGCATCCCCCAGGTTCGACTGAAAAATCCCCGCAGCGCTAACCGGCAGAAAATCTTCGTACACCAACGGTTCAACCCGCAAGTACCCGCCGCTGAGCAGATCTTCCAGCGACCACGATTTCAACTCGTCGGCCCCCAAACCTTTTTCCGTGACGAAGTAGCGAAAGTACGCCAGTTCCTGTTGGCGCATGCCCTCTACGGTGTCAGGGAATTCTGCAAAATGCTGCGCCATCAGCGCGTTGTAACGTGCGGCATTGGCTTCATTGGGGAAGTCTTTCAATTCATCACGGGCAGCGTTGAGCAAACGGTCGTAAAGCGCCCGGCCTTTGGGGGTGAGCGCCGCGCCGCGTTGCTCGATCTCGCCGAAACGGGCGCTGTGGCTGCCGTGAGTCTGGGCTTGATCGGTGAAGGCGACAGGCTCGTCCAGGGCCTTGAAACTGGTCTGGCGTAGCAGGATCGGGCACTGACGGCGGGGCGGGCCTTCGATCACCGCTTTAGGGGCGATGCCGTGGGCAGGCATTTGCGCCTGGACGATGTCGATGTCCAGGGTGCGCGGCGTCAGGTGGTTGATATGCGGGCCGGTGAATGCCACCACGTCGGCGATCAGGCGATGCTGGGCGCTGAGTTTGCGGTACTGCTCGGCGGTCACGGTGGCGGTGTGATGCCAGCGGAACGTTTCCAGCGCCTGCTCGACGAAGTCCTGGGCCTCCTGTTCGGTGAGGCCTCCCTGGGTTTCGGCGCGATCGATGAGAATCAGCGCAGTGGGCGTGAAGATCGAACGCTTATCCAGCACCGACTGGGCGAACGCTCGCAGTTCCAGGTCTTCGATCAGTTCCAGGCGCAGCAGGGAGGTGAATACCCGGAACGGGCTGACCTGCAACGCTGCTTCATGCACTGCGCGAAAAGCGGTGGAGTGCACCGGCACACCGGCCGGGGTCAGGTCGTAATAACCCACCGGCTGCATGCCCATCACCGCAAACAGCCGGGCGAGGGTGGCCAGTTCATCGGCGGTGCCGACACGGATCGCGCCATGCCGCTCCAGGTCCAGGCGCTGGATTTCACCGGTGCTGTTCAACTGTCGGGCGATCTGTGGATCGCTGTCCAGCACGTGACGGTTGGTCTGTTCCACCAGTTCCATCAGCGCGCCGTACAGCGGCACTTCTTCGCGGTACATGTCGGACATCGCTTTGGAAAAGCGTTGGCGGATCAGGTCAGGGCTGACGAAGCTCGGGTGACTCATGAAAGAATTCCTGGTGCGGTGACGTAAGGGATGCGGGAAAAGATCGCAGCCTTGCGCGGCGCCGACAAACGAAGAATCTTACGAACTTCATTCTGCAAAGGACTGCTGTGTAGCAGCTGTCGAGCCCCAGCGAGGCTGCGTTCGGCTGCGCAGCAGTCGCAAGTCCTGCACGCACGTTCCTCCTGACACACCGCGGTGCCTGATTTCACGACTGCTTCGCAGCCGAACGCAGCCTCGCAGGCTCGGCAGCTGCTACACCGGAAGTTCCGAACGCAATGATGCCAAAAATTCCCGATACAGTCGCGCCGTGTTCGTCGGTTGTTCCACCATCGGCATATGGCCGGTGTGGTCCCAGACTTCCACTCGCAGATCGGCGATGCCTTTGCTCCAGATCGCCACGCTGCTGACATCGATCAAGCGATCCTTGTGTCCCCACAGCAACAGCGCCTGGCACTTGATGTCGGGTAGTTTCGGCTCCATCGGCGGGCTGGCGCGCAAGTCCCTGAAGATTTCTTCCAGCTCCTCGCATTGCTGTTCATAACGTTGCGCGATGGCGTCCAGCACCACCTTGGGTACCCACGGCGGTTCGGCCATGGTCATGGCGTAGAAGCGCTGGAACTCTTCCCGTGAATGAATCAGGAACGGATTATGGCCCTTGGCCAAATGCCGCTCCAGGTCGCTGGCTTCGGGGGCGGTGACCCCCGCGGGATCGATCAGGGCCACCGAAACAATGCGATCCGGGTACGTGGCCGCGAGCCACGCTGCCATGTAACCGCCCATCGAGTTGCCGATCACGTGGACTTTCTCGACGCCGCAGACATCGAGCAACTGGATCATCCGCTTGGCCTGCAAGGGAATGTCGTAGCCGCCGCCCGCCTTGAAGCCGGTTTCGCCATGGCCGGCGATGTCGGGGATGATCACCCGATAGTTGCCGACAAAGTGCCGGGCAAAGCGCAGCCAGATGTTCTTGTCGGCGCTGTAGCCGTGGAGCATCAGCACGCTGCTGGACGCTTCGTACGGCCCGCCTTGCCAGGTCGAAACAGTCATTTCGGCGATCGGCACGACAATTTTGTGCAGTCCATACAGCTTGGCCTCTATCGACATGTTCAAGTCATAGAGCCAATGACCGATGGCCGGGTAACTCAACCAGCTCCAGGCCACGAAAACTGCGATTGCGACAACCAACAAAAGCATCAGGCATCTTCCTTTTACGTAATCAGGACAGAATGTGATCGGCGGGTTTCAGCGCCCTGGTCAACCGGTGATAGCTGAAACTGAACCCCGGAAACATCGCAATCACATGACCGCTCTTGCTTTGATACCAACTGTGGCAACCCCCGGACTTCCATACCGTGCGTTCCATCTCCCGGTGGATCATTTCAGTGTAGGTACGTTCTGCTTCGGGGCGTACTTCGATGCTGCGCAAACCGTGTTCTTTTAATGTGCGGATGCAATCGAGAATGTAGTTCATCTGAGACTCGATGATGAACAGCGCCGAGGTGTGGCCGATGCCCGTGTTGGGGCCGGTGACGATAAACAGGTTGGGGAAGTCCGGCAGGCTGGTGCCGAGATAGGCCCGCGGGTACAGGGCCCAGAAATCTTTGAGTTGTGTTCCGTTCTTGCCGGTGACCGGGTAGGAAATCACCCCGTCGGTGGCGTCGTAACCGGTGGACCAGACGATCAGGTCCAGGTCGATGTGTTGGCCGTCCTGGGTGACGATGCCGGTTTCATCGATGGCGGCGATGCCTTGCTCGCGGCTGTGCAGGCTCACGTTACTGCGACCCAGCGCCGGGTACAGGGTGCTTGAGATGATTATCCGTTTGCAGCCGATGACGTAGTCGGGTGTCAGTTTTTGCCGTAATTGGGGGTCGGGCACTTGCCGTTTGAGGAAGCGCAGGGCGTGTTGCTGGACCAAGCGGATCGCTGGTTTCGAATACTTGAAGGCAATCACTCGGGTTTCGAACAGCCAGTAGATCATCCAGCGCAACAGTTTGTAGGCCGGTTTGAGCCCCAGTAACCAACGCTGGAATGGCCCAAAGGCGCGGTCGGCCCGAGGCAATACCCAGTGAGGCGTGCGCTGGAACACATGCAAATGCTCGACGTCCGGGGCAATCGTCGGAATCACCTGGGCCGCGCTGGCGCCGCTGCCAACGATGGCCACGCGTTTTTGCCGGTAATCGTAGGTGTGATCCCAGTTGTTGGTGTGAAAGGTCTTGCCCTGAAACCGCTCCTGGCCCTCGAAGTGGGGAACCACGGGTTGGCTCAGCGGCCCGGTGGCGTTGATCAGGAACTGCGCATGGAATGTGCCTTTGCTGGCGGTGTGCACCGCCCAGTATTTGCCGTCGTCGTCCCACTCGATGCGCTCGACATTGGCCTGCAGTTCCACCTTGTCTCGCAGGCCGAAGTGCTCCACCACGTACTGGGTGTAGTGGTGCAGTTCGGCCTGTTCGGCGAACATTTGCGTCCAGCGATAGGGCGCGAAGGACAGCGAGTAGAGCGGCGAGGGCACGTCGACCGCCGCACCGGGGTAGGTGTTTTGGCACCAGGTGCCGCCGAAAAAGTCCCGCCGTTCCAGCAGGCGGAAATCGTCGATGCCGGCCTTGAGCAAATTGATCGCCGCGCACTGGCCGCCAAAACCGCTGCCGATGATCAACACTTGAAAGGTCTGCATGGGCCTCCTTTTTTATCGTTATCGAGCGAACCCTCCTTTCATGTATAGCCAAACATTGGTCGCTCGCCTTATGGCTATGCCTTGGTATTCAGACCGCCAGCCGGTGATGGCTATTTGCCGTTGCCCTGATAGACTCTCACCACACTTGAAACCCTTGTGTTTTCAGGTTCCGTTCTGTGGCGCAGAGGCCTCTATGGAAAAAACGGGAGGAAAAGGACTTTCACTGGCCAGGAGGCTCTATACATCGCGAACCCTGGGTTTGGCTTTGGGGCTGTTGCTCGTGAGCGCGGCGATGTATCCACTCAACCCTGCACCGTGGGTCTGGGTGATGATGATGCTCAACGGCGTAGTCTGGCCGCACCTGGCTTATCAATGGGCGCGCCGCGCGCCAGTGCCTTATCACGCCGAACACCGGAACCTGCTGGTGGATGCCTTTCTCGGCGGCTTTTGGGTCGCCGCCATGCACTTCAATCCGCTGCCCGGCGCGACGACCCTGGCCATGATGGCGATGAACAATGTGGCCATTGGCGGCTTACGTTTCCTGTTGGCGGGAACCGTGGCGCAGATTCTCGGAATGGGCGTCGGACTGCTGATTTTCTCCCCCGCCTTCATCCCGCAAACCAGCCAACTGCAGATGTATGCCTGTTTGCCCTTGATGTGTTTGTATCCGCTGGCATTGGGCTGGATCTGCTTCCGCCAGGCCTACACCCTCGGCCGACAAAAGCGTGAATTGCTGGCCCTGAGCCGCACCGACAGCCTCACAGGCCTGCTGAACCACGGCGCCTGGAAGGATCAACTGGAAATCGAATTCCAGCGTTGCAAACGTCAGCAGCAGGGCGGGGCGATTGCGCTGATCGACATCGACCATTTCAAATCCATCAACGACACCTACGGCCACGTTGCCGGGGACATCGTCCTGCGTCAGTTGAGCAAAATGCTCAAGCAGAACCTGCGTGCGGCGGATGTTGCCGGGCGCTACGGTGGCGACGAGTTCTGCGTGATCCTCCCGGACCTTCCGCTCACGAGTGCTGCGGCCGCCATGGATGCCCTGCGTGATCGCTTCGCCACCTTGGGTTATGAGCAGAGCCCGGCGCTGACAGTCAGCCTGAGCATCGGCCTGGCCGCCTTCAACCCGGCACACACCGACGCGACCCTGTGGCTCAACGACGCCGACCAAGCGCTTTACGAAGCCAAAGCCACCGGCCGCAACCGCGTCATCTGTTGCGGCGATGGCAAATCGCATCACGGAATACTTGATTCGGTGTAAAACGTGATCGGTCTAGAGCCTTGCGCCGTAGTCAGGTAGGGTGTTTTTCACCCCCGACACGAAACAAGGATCGATTCATGACGTTCAATCTCCCTCGCTCCCTGCTGGCCACCAGCCTTGGCCTGACCCTCGCCCTCGGCGTTTTCGCTCCCGCCGTTTCCGCCGAACCGCACAAACAAGTCCTCGCCGATTCCGAACAGTACAAGGGCGAAGCCCTGAAGTTACTGGAGCGTTTGGTGAACATCGACTCCGGTTCCGGCTATGAACCGGGCCTGACGAAAGTCAGCGACATCGCCATCGACGAACTGAAAAAACTCGGCGCGACCATCGAGCTTGTGCCCAATACCCCGGACAAAAGCAGCCATGTGATCGCGACCCTGAAAGGCACCGGCAAGGCAAAAATCCTGCTGATGGCGCACATGGACACCGTCTTCAAGGAAGGTTCGGCCGCCGAGCGTCCGTTCCACATCAAGGACGGCCGCGCCTACGGGCCGGGCGTGATGGATGACAAGGGCGGCATCGTTGCCGGGATCTACGCGCTGAAAGTCCTGAAAAACCTCGACTTCAAGGACTACGCGCAAATCACCTTCCTGCTCGACGCCAGCGAAGAAACCGGCTCGGACATCGCCACCGACCTGATCAAGAAAACCGCCAAGGCCCACGACGTCACCCTCAACCTCGAACCCGGCCGCCCGGCGGATGGCCTGGTGGTGTGGCGCAAAGGCAGTGCCACCGCCGTGGTCGAGGTCAAGGGCAAGGCGGCCCATGCCGGTGTCGCGCCAGAGCTGGGACGCAACGCCGCCATGGAAGCGGCGCACCAGATTTTGCAGCTCGGCAAACTGGGCGACGCCGAGAAGAAAACCACCATCAACTTTACCGTGCTCAAGGCCGGCGACCGCACCAACGTGATTCCGGATCAAGCCACCGCCAAGGCAGACGTGCGGGCGGCGGTGCCGGAAGAGTTTGACCGGATCGAGAAGGACCTCGCGCGGGTTTCGAAAGACAAGCTAATTCCTGACACCGAGGTCACCACCACACTTCAGCGCGGATTGCCGCCGATGCCGCAAACGCCGGAATCCGATCGGTTGATGGCCATGGCTCAAGGGATTTACGGGGAGATTGGCCGTAAGTTGACGGAAGAGGGAAGCGGTGGGGCGGCGGATGCCAGCCTGTCAGCGGGTGTGGGCACGCCGACGCTGGATGGGTTCGGGATTGTCGGCGGCAATATTCATACGCCGGAGGAATACGCGGAGGTTGAGAGCGTGGCACCGCGGATTTATTTGTTGTCGCGGATGATTATGGAGTTGGCCAAGCACTAATCTCACCGCTGATCGTTCCCTCGCTCCTGCGTGGGAATGCCTCAACGGACGCTCTGCGTTCGGCTTCGGCAGGGACGCGGAGCGTCCCGGGCTGCATTCCCACGCAGAGCGTGGGAACGATCAACTTGTGGCGCACAACTTTCCAAGACGTGTCCTACGACGCCGAAACCCCGGTGCTCTTCATCAACACCCACAAAGAACTCAGCGACATCGCCGCTTGCGCTGCGCATCGCTTCACCGTCGTTCGCGATCTGGCTGACACCTTGTCCAGCCTGAACCTCAAAGACATTTCCGATTGCGACCTGATGCGCGTTACCCGGGCGGTTCATCTGTTGATGCGCGAAGGCTGCGCGATGCTGAATGTGGTTCAGGCGCGGGCGTTGCAGCGGGAGGAGGGGTTCAAAACTGCAGTTTAGTGGTGTGGCATCTGGCCCCTTCGCGAGCAAGCCCGCTCCCACACTCGATCACTGGTGTGCACAAATAATGTGTTCACCGAGAGTCTAATGTGGGAGCGGGCTTGCTCGCGAAGGGGCCATTGCAGTCACTACTTCGACATCTGCTAAACCGCTACTCCTTGACGCTCATAAACTCTTCCGCCCAACGGATGTATTCCTCAGGCTGCGTATAGGTGTGGGTCAATTCGGTAGCGCTTAGGTCCGACGCCTGGGTAAAGATCTGCCGTTGTTCCCGCAGGCTGTCATACGTAGCCTTGATCGCGGCAAAGTAGGCGCCGTGACCATCGATGGTGACCCGCACGCCCAGTTCGGCCAGGCGTTTATCGTCGCGCAGCAACGGGTTGCCGTAGGTGACCAGCATCAGCGGTACGCTCAGGTGCTCGGCGATTTGTTCGAGGTGGTCGAAGTCCCGCACGCCCACCATGCAAATCCCGTCCGCACCGGCCTGCTGGTAATGACAGGTACGGCTGATGACTTCCTGCACCGGCAGAATCCCGGCGTTGGTGCGGGCGATGATCGCCATCTCAGAGTCGACCCGGGCTTCCAGCGCCGCACGAATCTTGCCGACGCCTTCCGCCACCCCGATCAGGTCGGTGGACTTGCGGCCGAACTGGGCGGGCAGCAGCGTATCTTCGATGGTCAGGGCGGCCACGCCGGCGCGTTCGAGTTCGACGATGGTGCGCATGACGTTGAGCGCGTTGCCGTAGCCGTGGTCGGCGTCGGCGATGACCGGCAGTTGGGCAACACGGCCAATGCGAGTGGCCTGCTCGGCAAACTCGCTGAGGGTGATCAGGGCGAAGTCAGGCGCACCCAGTACCTGCAACGATGCGACTGAACCGCCCAGGATCCCCACTTCAAAACCCAGGTCAGCGGCAATGCGGGCCGACATCGGGTCGAAGACCGACGCCGTGTGGTAGCAGGTTTTGGAAGCGAACAGCTCGCGAAAGTTACGGCGTAAATCTTGATGAGAAAGCCTGGACATATGAGTTCCACCACTGCAATGGGAATGGAAGGGCTTGAGCAAAAGTGTCAACGCCGAAGGAACAAAAGGCTATCACGCGAGCGGGGGAAGGATGATGACGAATTTGCAGAGGCGGATGGACCGCCGTCGGTCACGCCGCAACAGCCTGCTGTTGTTGATTGAGTAGCGGCACGGCGCGTACCGAGTCGCCGGGTTGCAGTTGCAGGCGTTTGGCGGTGAGGCGGTCGACGATCAGGTTGTTGCCCACTTGCCTGGCCTGGGCGGCGGTGATACGGCAGTTTTCCAGGCGACGGTTGTGGATCAGCCACACCGGGGCCTGCTCGTCGGGCGTGCCGATGGCCAGCAGCAGCGGTTGGCTGTCACGCACGGTGCGGATATTCGAGACCGGGGCTTCGATCACCGGGCCGGCGTCGAAGATGTCGATGTAACCCTTATGGGCAAAGCCTTCGGCGGTAAGGATTTTCAGCGCCGGTTCCGTGTTCGGGTGCGCCTTGCCGATCACGGCCTGGGCCTGTTCGGTGAGCAGGCAGGTGTAGAGCGGTTGGCGTGGCATCAGTTCAGCGATGAACGACTTGCTGCCCAGGCCCGACAAGTGATCGGCGTGGCTGAAATCCATCTTGAAGAAGTGCCGGCCCAGGCTGTCCCAGAACGGTGAACAGCCTTGTTCGTCGGCGCTGCCACGCAGTTCGGCGATGAGTTTGTCGCCGAACAAGTGCGGAAACTCGGCAACAAACAACAAACGCCCCAATGACAGCAATCGACCGTTACTGCCGTGGCGTTGATCGGGTCGCAGAAACAGCGAGCAAATCTCCGATTGGCCGGTCATTTCATTGTTCAGGAACAACGTCGGAATCTGCCGCCGGATACCCAGGTCCGGTGACGAACTGACTGTGAGACCGACCCGGTAGTTGTACCAGGGCTCGCGCAGGCCCACGGCGCCCACCAGGGCACTGACGCCCACCAGTTGCTGATCGTCGTCTTCGAGTACGAAGAGGTAATCGGCATCAGCGCGTTCGACCTGTTCGGCGAAGGTTCGTTGGGCCCAGCGCACCCGGTGGGTCAGGCGTTCCTCGTTGGCCGGCAGGGTGGTGAAGCCAGGGCCAGCCTGGTGCACCAGGTTCTGCAAGGCGGGCAGGTCGGTGACGCGAACCGGGCGGACAATCATGATGCAACTCCTTCTGCACGCCTGCTCGGGCGCTGTCGTTGGGCGCGGGGCCGGGTGATGCTCACAGGGCGATCAGCCGGATCGGGCTGCCTTCGGTCACGTTCAGGGCGGCGCACATCTCGGCGCTCAACACCACAGGTTGCCCGGCCTGGTAATCCAGATCGGCGACGATGGCGCGATAGTCCTTCAGCGAATCATTGCTCACCAGATAGCTGCCACGGGCATCGATCGGCGAGCCCGGTTGCGCCGTGCCGGTCTGGCTCCGGGCGATGGAGCGGATGCTGGGAGTGCGCGCATACAACGTCGGACCGCCGTCGAACAGGTCGATGTAGCTGTTGGTTTCGAAGCCTTCGCGCTCGAGGATATCGAAGGCCTCCTGGCCATCGGGGTGAATGCGGCCGATGCAGTCCTGCGCCGCCTTGGGCAGCATCGGCACGTAGATCGGGTATTGCGGCATCAGTTCGGCGAGGAAGGTTCGGCTTTCCAGGCCGCAAAGTCGCTCGGCCTCGGCGTAGGGCAGGTCGAAGAAATGCTTGCCCACCGCATCCCAGAACGGCGAGTGCCCTTCATCGCTGCTGAAGCCGACGATCTCGGTGATGACGGCTTCGGAAAAGCGCTGCGAGTGGGCGGCGATGAACAATAGCCGCGCCCGGGACAGCAGTTCAGAGAAGCGTGTTCGCACCAGCGCTGCGTCAATATGAAAACCCCGCAGCAAGGTATGGCCGCTGAGGTCGTGGCACAACGACAATGCGGGCACGCCGTGCTCGATGTTCAGCTCCCGCGAGGCGCTGGTGAAGTGCCGGTTGCGCAGGCTGTAGAACGGCTCGCTGAAACCGGCGGTGGCAAGAATCTCCGAGCAGCCCACCAAACGCTCTCGGGTCAGATCTTCCAGCACGAAGAAGTAGTTCTCCGGACCATGACCCTCAACGTCTTTTTCGAATGAGGCGCAGGAGTCGAGAATCTTCTCGCGCAGGCATTCGGTGTCGTCCGGCAAGGACGTGACGCCTATCAGGCTTTCGCGCGCCAGTTGCTGTAACTGGGGCAGGTCGGTTAACTCGACTGGGCGTAAGACCAGCATGGATGCACTCCTGTATCAAAGGGTTCGGCGGTTGGCACCGAACCTGACTATCACTGTCGGTTTCCACGCGTTCAATCGGCGGTCGCCTGAGTTTTTGTCAGACGCCGCTCTTTTTCTTGTCAGCCGTTGCTTGGGTCGGGCAGTACCGCACGGGTGCCCAGTTTGTTGAGTACAAACAGGTAGACCAGGCCCAGGGCAATCCAGATCAGGCCGAGTTTCTGTGCATCGACGCCCATGTTGTACATGATCGCCGCGACGATGATGAAGCCGATCACCGGGCAGATCAGGTGACGGATCACCTGGCCGGATTTCTGCCGCCGCCAGTAGTAGTTGATGACCGTCAGGTGCAGCAACATGAAACCGCTCAGTGCGCCGAAGTTCACCAGCGAGGTGAGGGTGTCCACCGAGTTGATGAACAGGTAGCAGATCACCAGCGACAGCACGGCCACCAGGTAGATGCTCACATACGGCGTGTTGTGTTTGGGATGAACTTTGGCCAGTACCTTTGGCAGCTTGCCGTCCCGGGCCATGCCGAACAGCAGGCGAGACACCGCTGCTTGAGAGGTGATTGCCACCGCCACACCCCAGGCCAGGGCAGTAGCCACGGCGGTCAGGGTGGCCAGCCAGCTGCCGGCCGCGAGTTCAGCGATTTCATAAAACGCCGTGTCAGCCGATTTGAAACCCATGCCGGCCGCCAGATCTGTCGCAATCCAGGTCTGCACGACGAAGATCACGCCCATGACCACCAGCGTGATCAGCGCGGCCTTGCCGACGCTGCGGCCCGGGTCACCCTTGATCTCTTCGGCGAGGGTGGAAATCGCATCGAAACCGAGGAACGACAGCACCGCAATCGACACCGCTTGCATCAGCAGGGCGAAGTTGAACGTCTCGGGGTTGTACAACGGCGCCAGGGTCAGCTGACCGTTACCGCCGCCACTGTGCAGCGCGGTCCAGGCGTAGAACAGGAAGATCCCCAGCACCACCAGTTGCGCCAGCAGGAAGATGATGTTCATTCGCGCGGTGAAGGTGATGCCCCGCAAATTGACGAAGGTCGCGCTGACCAGGAAGGCCAGGATGAAACCGACCTTCGGAATGTCCGGGTACAAATGATTCAGGGCCATGGCCGCGTACACATACAGCAGCGGCGGAATCAGCAGGTAATCGAGGAGCATCAGCCAACCGGCGATAAACCCTACGTGCTGGTTCAGGCCCCGTTGCGCGTAGGAATAAACCGAACCGGCAATCGGAAAGGCCCGAGCCATGCTGCCGTAACTCAGGGCTGTGAAGAGCATCGCCACCATGCCGATGATGTAGGCCAGCGGTACCAGCCCCGGGGCCTCGGCGTTGACGTAGCCATACACGCCAAACGGTGCGATGGGGATCATGAAGATCATCCCGTACACCACCAGGTCGGTCAGCGACAGGCTGCGTTTCAACTCTTGCTTGTAGCCGAATTCTTCTATTTCCATGAAGCCCTTTTCCTTGGGATGAAAGCAGCTGCAAGCTGCGAGTTTGAAGCGATTGCTTTACAACAGCGGCGCCAGGTATTCGGTAAAGCGACTAATGTCTTCAGGCGTGCGCAGCAGGTCGTTGCGCACCTCGATCAACACTGATTCCAGGCCGCGTGCATCGCCGTGGACCGGCACGGTCATGTCGCCCAGCGGGTTGATTTTGTACGGCTCATTACCGGCAACTTTCAACGGATGCTGGCTCAAGCCATCGATCAATCGCTGGGCATACTCCTTGGCCTCTCTATACAACACGCCAACTTCAAGCACGCGGGGCTGGCCGTGATAGACCGGCGTGAAACTGTGAATCCCCACCACCCGCACCGGTCGTCCTTGAGCGATACGTTCGTCGATCAAGTCTGTCAGACGCGAGTGAAATGGCTCGAACAGGGATTGCCGACGGTACTCGCGGGTGGCTTCGTCCAGGTCCCGGTTGCCCGGTACCTGATAAATCTCGCTCTGCGCCGGAATGCTGTCCGGCGCTTGGCGCGGTCGGTTGAGGTCGACCAACAGCCGCGAATAATTGGCCGCCAACAGGGTTGCGCCCAATGCTCGGGACAAGCCCTCGGCCAGCGCCAGGGCGCCAATGTCCCAAGCGATGTGCTCGCGGGCCGCCTCGTGACTCAGGCCCAGGTCATTTAACCCGGCCGGAATAAAACGGCTGGCGTGTTCGCACACCAGAATCAGCGGGTGATCGGAGTCTTCCCGACTCAGGGTGTACGCGGGCCCGGTGTAAAGACCGAGCTCAGCAGATTCAGTACAGGCGCGCATAGTGTTCACAGCGTTCGGCGGACGACAGCTGTTCCGTCAGCGTCAGTTCCTCGGTTTTAAGGGCGAAGTAGGTGTCCAGCAACGCGCTCGGCAGGGCTTCAATCAATGCCTCGCTGTTGCGCAGGCAGTCCAGGGCCTGGGCAAGGGACGCGGGCAGGGCGACGATGCCGCGCGCCTCGCGTTGCTCTTCGTTCAGGGCGTCGGGGACTTCATCGGTGATTGCGTTCAAGGCCAGGCGTTGCTCGATGCCCAGCCGACCGGCAATCAGCACCGCGGCCATGGCCAGGTGCGGTGAGGACGTGGCGTCCATGGCGCGAAATTCCAGGTTGTATTGCGACGCCACCGATTTGCCGCCCAGGCTTATTGTCGGACAGATTCGCAGCGCCGCTTCGCGGTTGCGTTGCCCGAGGCACGCGTAGGACGCGCTCCAGTGATGGGGCTGCAAACGTTCGTAGGACACTGGTGTCGGCGCGGTAAACGCACAGAGCGCCGGCAGGTGATGCAAGATGCCGGCGGCCCAGTGCTGGCCGAGAGTCGACAAGCCATTGGTGGTGCCGGCGTCGTACATCACCGGTTGGCCGACCAGGTCCAGCAGGCTGACGTGCAGGTGCACGCCATTGCACACCGCATGCTCCGAGGTCTTGGGCGCGAAGCTCAACGCCAGGCCCATTTGCCGGGCGATCTCGCGGGTGATTTCACGCACGTTCACCGCGCGGTCGGCAGCGGCCACCCCCAGGGTCGGGCGACAGGTGATTTCGTATTGATGCTTGCCGTACTCGGGCAGGAACATTTCCGGCTCGACGCCACCGGCACGCAGGGCGCTGAGCAGCCAACCGCCAAACTCGGCGCCCTGACGCTGGGCTTGCAGAGAAAACGCCAAGTGTTCAGCGTCGCCGGTGTTCAAGTTGAATTCATGCTCGAACGCCGCATTGACCTGCAAGCCCAACTCGGCGCGATAACGCTCTACCTCGTTGCGCAACACCGTACGCGGGCAGGCACCCCACGGGCGGCCATCGGTTTCGCGAATGTCGCTGTGAATAAAGTCCAGCGCCGGCGCGTTGGCATCCGGGCCGTTACTGACCGTCACTCGGGTGAGCAGATCAGGCATCAGCCGCAAATCGCCATAAGCACCCCACGGGTTGGCGTAGGCGATGATGTCTTGCGGGGTCAGCGCGCTGTTGGCCGGCACCCAGCCACACCCCGTCTTTTGATAGTGCTCGAGTTCGTCCGTGGGAAAGGAGCGTCCGCGTGTCACACCGATCAGGTCAGTGGTGACGAGGGTGGTCAGGGGCAGTGGCAACAGGCGCTCGCTCATGGCTGCATCTCCTGCAACCGGCCGAGCACAGTCTGGGTGTCGGTGATCCAGCAGTAACCCTTGATTGCATTCAGGCAGGCCTGATGCCGCGCGGGTGTGTAAGTCGCGCAGGCATCTTCCACCAGCGTTACCAGATAACCGCGGTCGGCGGCGTCACGCACGGCCATGTCCACGCACTGGTCGGTGACGATGCCAGCGATGATCAAGTGCCGCGTCCCGAGGTTGCGCAGCACGTAGTCGATGTTGGTGGAGTTGAAGACCCCGGACGAGGTCTTGGGCAGCACGATTTCGTTTTCTGTCGGGGTCAGGTCGTCGATGATCCGTGCTTGCTGGCTGCCTTTGGGCAAGTGCATGTCCGAGAGTTTGTGGTCCAGCGAGCGGTCGCGGCCATCGGCGGTGAGGCTTTCGATAATCGTGTGCAGCACGTTTTGCCGGGCGCTGCGAAAGGCGCTGAGCAACCGGCGTTGATTGGGCACCACCTGCATGTGGGTGCGGGTCAGGAAGTACTCGGCGTCCGGCCCGTTGAGGTGTGGGTCGAACTGCGGCTCAAGCCAGGCGCGTTGCATGTCCACCAGCAACAGGGCGGTGTGATCGGTGACAAATGGCAAATCCCGAGGCGAGTGGTGGGGGAGCGTGAACATCCTTATTTTTCCTCCAGCAGGTGGGTGTCGAAGTCGGTCCGCAGGGCGTCGATGCCTTCCAGGCGATCGGCCAGATCCGGACTGCGCAGGGACAGGCAGGCAATCAGCGCCTCGACCTGGGCCAGCGCCGGAACCAGGGAGTCGAAGGCCGACACCGATTCCACCGGCGCACTGATAATCAGGTCGGCCATTTCCCGCAACGGTGAAGCATAGATGTCGGTGAACAACACCACGCGTGCATATCGACTTTTTGCCGCATTGGCCACGCGCAGGGCTTGTGACTGGTAGCGGCGATAGTCGAACACCAGCACCACGTCCTGACGCTGCACGTCGAACAACCGGTCGGGCAGTTGTGCATTGTCTTCCAGCGCGAAACAGCCCGGACGCAGCAAGCGCAGGTGATTGAGTAAATAACTGGCGAGGAAACTGCTGAAGCGCCCACCGAAGCAATGCACCTGATGGCGGGTGTCGAGCAGCCATTCCACCAGAATCCGCACATCTTCGGGTTGGGTCAGCGCATGGGTGTCCACCAGCGCTCGATGGCTGTGCGCCAGATATTGGCTCCAGGCGTCGCCTTTCTGAAGATGAGCACGAGGTTGCAACAGGGTGCTGGGGGAACGGAGGCGGTGGTCCATGTCGCTGAGCAGGGCATCCTGGAAATCGGCATATCCGCTGAAACCCAGTTTCTTGACCAGTCGCACGATGGTGGGATCGCTGACACCGGCATGTTCGGCCAAACGTGACATCGGGCCCAGTCCGTTACGCGGGTACTGGTCCAGCAAGGCACGGATGACTTTGCGTTCCGCCGGCGTAAGTTCCAGGCCGGGATCGGTGATCAGGTCTCTGAGAGAAGGCATCCGGGCTCCTGCTGGATGGATATGTCGGTTTCATTTCATAAATTGCTAAAACAGTATTTATGTAGTGGACTCAACATGTCTAGTGAATTTTTTCATGGTTTTTTAAAGCCCCAAAACAGGGCGAAAAGCCCGTGGGGCTTGGGCTACACGGAAGTCGACTGAGCTTGTAGGCCATTGCCCATAGTGGTGTCGGATATCGCCGATTTTTTCAGGTGTGGGTGATGTCGAACCTGAGTTGGCTGGCTCAAACGAAACGCCCTGGATCGCGCTTCTTGCGGCACAATTGGGCAATTATTTTCGGCGTGACGCCGTTTCAATTTCCATCGACAGAGTGATCCTTCGTGCAGGCGACCCGTTTGACCCTGATGTGCCACGCTCGAACCGTCGCACAAAAATTGGCGTGTTTTCCTACGAATGAACCCATAGAGATGGATTGGAAATCGGCAATGGGATCGCGTCGTGCTCAGTTCAAAGGGACGCCGCGACTGATGTGTGGACCTGAGCTGCGAACCCGGCAAACCGCCGAGCTGTTCGGCAGTGACGTGGAGATTGTCGAGGCATTGAGGGAGTGCGATTTCGGGAGCTGGAAAGGCGCGCGGATCGACGATCTGCAAAAATCCTCAGCCCAAGCGCTACAAATCTGGCTCGATGACCCGAATTCGGCGCCCCATGGTGGCGAGTCGGTGGTGCAACTTGGTGAGCGGGTGGCCGCTTGGCTGAAAACGCTGGAGGCCACACCGGGACACATCGTTGCCATCACCCATCCGTTTGTCATTCGCGCCGCGCTGACGCAGGTGCTGCAAGGCGCAGCGTTCAACCTGATCGATGTTGAACCGCTGTCGGCCATCGAGTTGCGGTTCAACGGCCGCTGGCGCCTACGCTTGCTGGGCACGGACCCTGAGGAAACACGTTGATGAAAAAACTTCTGGTCATCGGCATTGGCGCCGGCAACCCCGACTACATCACGATGCAAGCCGTGAAGGCGCTGAACCTCGTCGACGTGTTTTTCCTCATGGACAAGGGCCAGAGCAAAGACAAACTGATCGACCTGCGCCGCGAGATCTGCGAGCGCTACATCACCGATCGCGACTACCGTTTCGTCGAAGCCCACAGCCCGGAGCGCGAACGCGGTGATGTGGACTACAAGGCCAGTGTGGAAGACCTGAACCTGGCCAAGCAGCAGACCTTCGAACGGTTGATCAGCGAGGAAATGGCTGACGACCAGTGCGCCGGTTTTCTGGTGTGGGGCGATCCGGCGTTGTACGACAGCACGATCCGGATCTTGCAGGCGATTCTGGCCTCAGGCCGGTGCGTCTTCGAGTTCGAGGTGATCCCCGGCATCACCAGTGTCCAGGCGCTGGCGGCGCAGCATAAGGTGCCGCTGAACCGCATTGGCCGCTCGATTGAAATCACCACGGGGCGACGGCTGGCGGCGGGGCAGGTGAGCGATGCCGACAGCCTGGTGGTGATGCTGGATGCAGAAGATTCCTACCATCGGGTGGCGGACCAGGAGACTGAGATTTACTGGGGGGCCTACCTGGGGACGGCGGATGAAATCCTGATAAGCGGCAAGCTCAAGGATGTGGCGGATGAGATCGAGCGGGTGCGTAAGGCGGCTCGGTTGGCCAACGGGTGGATTATGGATACGTATTTGCTGCGCAAGCCTTGAGTGCAGCGGTGTCTGGGCTGACGCCTTCGCGAGCAAGCCCGCTCCCACAGTTGACCGAGTTGTATTGACGGACGCGGTCTACTGTGGGAGCGGGCTTGCTCGCGAAGGGGCCCTAAAGAACACCTCAAAAAATCGCCTTTGACTCCCGTCCAAACCGCTCCCGATACACCGACGGCGGCACGCCGACCACGCTGCGAAACGCCACCCGGAAACTCTCCACCGAGCGATACCCACAGCGCTGGGCAATCTGGTCGGTGTTCTGGCTCGTGCTCTCAAGCAACTCCCGGGCCCGGCCCAGGCGCTCATGCTGCAACCACGCCTTGGGCGGCATGCCGGTGGCTTCAGTGAAGCGGCGCAGAAACGTCCGTTCGCTCATGGCCGCCTCACTCGCCAGCTCGCGAACCTCCAGCGGTTCATGCAAACGCTCGCGCGCCCACTGCATGACGCGGGACAAATCGCTACGCGGCGTAGGACTGACCGGTGTCGGAATGAACTGTGCCTGACCGCCGGTGCGTTGCGGCGACATCACCAGCCTCCGCGCCACCGAGTTGGCCACCTGCGTCCCGAAGTCCCGCGCCACCAAGTGCAGACAGGCATCGATACCGGCAGCGCTGCCGGCCGAGGTAATCAGTTGACCTGAATCGACATAGAGCACGTCCGGGTCCACCAGAATGTTCGGAAAACGCTCGGCCAATTCAGCGGTGTAGCGCCAGTGCGTGGTGGCGCCGCGACCGTCGAGCAAACCGGTGGCCGCCAGCACGAACACGCCCGAGCAGATCGACAGCAGCCGCGCACCCCGCGCATGGGCCTGGCGCAGGGCCGCGATCAATGCCTCCGGCACCGGGGCGCTGCGATCACGCCAGCCGGGAATGATGATGGTCCGGGCGTCCTCGAGCAGCTCCATGCCGCCATCGGCCAGCACCTGAATGCCGCCCATGGCGCGCATTGGGCCTTGATCGACGGCGGCAATCCGGTGTTCGTACCAAGGGAAGTCGAACTCCGGCCGCGCCAGGCCGAAGATCTCCACGGCGATGCCGAATTCGAACGTACAGAGGCCGTCGTAGGCCAGAATCGCGACCAATCCAGGGGTGGGCTGCATTTGGCGGAAAGTTCCCGGTGAGTGTCTTGTGCGCCACTGTAGCCGCAAGCATCGGGCGGATAAAGTCTTCTCACACCCACACAGACTTTGGAGTACAACCCATGACCAGCCTGGTCCGCGAGATTCCCGCCGCCCCATCGGCCATCGCCCTGATGCATTTCAGCAACCGTCTGACCTTCGAAACCGACTGTTCCGACGTCCACGGCAGTCAACAGGCCGGCGAGGTGGATTTTGTCCTGGTGGACGTGCGCGGCCCGCTCGCGTTCGAGCGTGGGCATGTGCCGGGAGCGATCAATATTCCGGGGCGACTGCTGAGCGCTGAAGGTCTGGCGGCCTACCCGAAAACCAGCGTGTTCGTGGTGTATTGCGCCGGGCCCCACTGCAACGGCGCCAACAAGGCTGCTGTGAAACTGGCGGCGCTGGGTTACCCGGTCAAGGAAATGATCGGCGGGGTGACCGGGTGGCTGGATGAAGGGTTTGAGTTGAGCATTGCGGTGCAACGGCCTGCCAGCACCGTGATCGGTTGCGAATGTTGATGTAGTCGAAAGGATCTACGCAATCCCCTGTAGGAGCTGTCGAGTGAAACGAGGCTGCGATCTGTTGATCTTGCGTCTAAATGGATGCGCACCACCCTTCCAGTGTCGCCTGCAACGTCCATCCGGTTTCCGTACGATCTATCCGCCGCACATTCCAGCCCAGACTCAGCGCCAGCAACTGCGTCCCCAGACAAATCGCAAACACCGGTGCGCCTCAACGTGGGCATAAGGGCTCTCTTGTAGTTTTTGCTTGTAGGTTTTGTCTGAAAAAAGGGCTTGTCCTACAGTCTTTGCACTGGCTTGGCGCACGCTTCAAGGGACTTGAATCTGCCGGCTACTTTTCTATAACTATTTGTCGCTTAAACACAATTTGCCCTCCTTGAGCCGCTCTAGACTGCCGGCCACTTCGGTGCTCTCCAATCGGAAGCAGCTACCGAAAGCTGCCAATAAAAGCCTCCGCACACAGGAGTTATAAATGAAGAAGCTAGTGATGTTCGGTGCCCTGGCACTGTCGATGTTGTCCCTGACAGCTGTGGCCGAAGACGCCAAGCCGATCCGCCTCGGTATCGAAGCCGGTTACCCGCCATTCTCGATGAAAACCCCTGATGGCAAACTCACCGGCTTCGACGTGGACATCGGCGACGCGCTGTGCGAGCAGATGAAAGTGAAGTGCACCTGGGTCGAGCAAGAGTTCGACGGCCTGATCCCGGCCCTGAAGGTCAAGAAAATCGACGCGATCCTGTCGTCCATGACCATCACCGACGATCGCAAAAAGAACGTCGACTTCACCATCAAGTACTACCACACCCCGGCGCGCTTCGTGATGAAGGAAGGCACCGACATCAAAGACCCGCTGACCGAACTCAAAGGCAAGAAAGTCGGTGTGTTGCGCGCCAGTACCCACGACCGCTTCGCCACTGAAGTACTGGTGCCAGCCGGTATCAATCTGGTTCGCTACGGTTCTCAGCAAGAAGCCAACCTGGACATGGTCGCCGGTCGTCTCGACGCGATGCTGGCCGACTCGGTCAACCTGGACGACGGTTTCCTGAAAACCGACGCCGGTAAAGGCTTCGCTTTCGTAGGCCCGACCTACGAAGACGCCAAGTACTTCGGCGGCGGCGCCGGTATTGCTGTGCGCAAAGGCGATACCGCCCTGGCAGAGAAATTCAACACCGCCATCACCGAAATCCGCGCCAACGGCAAGTACAAGCAAGTGCAAGACAAGTACTTCGACTTTGACGTTTACGGCCAGTAATCACGCCGTTCAAAAAAGTGGCAACCGTTGACGCGGTTGCCACTTTTTTTATGCCTTGATGATTTATTCTGCGCAGCACGCGAACACAGGAGCACCCCATGCAACGCATCGATCATTCACTGCCCTGGGGTCACCTGGGCACCGAACGCACCCTCAGCGTGTTTCGTTATGGCGCGGGCACTCGCAAGGTCTACATCCAGGCCAGCCTGCACGCTGATGAACTGCCGGGCATGCGCACGGCGTGGGAACTGAAGAAGCGTCTTGCAGAACTTGAAACCCAGGGTCAGTTGCAGGGCGTGATCGAACTGGTCCCGGTGGCCAATCCCATCGGCCTCGATCAACACCTGCAAGGCAGCCACATGGGCCGCTTCGAGCTGGGCAGCGGCAAGAACTTCAACCGCTCCTTCGTCGAACTCAGCGCACCGGTGGCCGAGTTGATCGGTGATCGGTTGGGCAATGATGCGGCTGCCAACATTGCGCTGATTCGCCAGACCATGGGCCAGGTACTCGACGGCTTGCCGGCACCGGCCTCGCAGCTTGAAGCCATGCACCGCTTGCTGCTGCGCCACGCCTGTGAGGCCGACATCACCCTCGACCTGCATTGTGATTTCGACGCGGCGATTCATCTGTATGCCTTGCCGCAACACTGGCCGCAGTGGCAATCCCTGGCGGCGCGTTTGAAGGCTGGGGTGGCGTTGCTCTGTGAAGACTCCGGCGGCAGCTCATTCGATGAGTCGTGTTCAACGCCGTGGTTGCGCCTGGCCAGGGCTTTCCCTGAGGCCGCGATCCCGCCGGCCAACCTGGCGACGACGCTGGAGCTGGGTAGCATGGGTGATACGCGAGTCGATCAGGCTCAGGCCAATTGCGAGGCGATTCTCGGCTTCCTCGCCGAGCAGGGTTTCATCAAAGGCACCTGGCCTGCGGCACCGAGCGAATGCTGCGAAGGCATGCCGTTCGAAGGCACCCAATACCTGTTTGCGCCGCATCACGGGGTCGTCAGTTTCCTGCGCGATTCGGGGGAGTGGGTGGAGAAGGGTGATGCGCTGTTCGAAGTGGTCGACCCGCTGAATGATCGAGTTACCACGGTTTGCGCCGGGACCAGTGGCGTGTTGTTTGCGATTGATCGCGGGCGCTATACACAGCCGGGCACCTGGCAGGCGAAGGTTGCGGGGCGCGAGCCGATTCGGGTCGGAAAACTCATCAACGACTGAGGTTCTTAGTCGTTTTCGAGGCCGCCTTCGCGAGCAAGCCCGCTCCCACAGTTGACCGCGTACTCCTGTGGGAGCGGGCTTGCTCGCGAAGGCGGCATCAGCAGCACCGAATATGCCCGGGCAGCTTCACAGTGTTAGGCTCTGCCCCGAATCCTGCACTTGTGAAGGAAGGTTTATGTTGAAGTTTTTCGCTCTGCTGACACTCCTGGCGTCCGCCGCCGTCCACGCTCAAACCCCGCTGCAAACCGATCTGCCGCTCAAGTACCTGGAGCAGGCCAACCCCGAGTCGCGCAATCAGCCCCTGGTGATTTTCCTCCACGGTTACGGCAGTAACGAGCAGGACCTGTTCGACATCAAGGATGAACTGCCCGCGTCATACAACTACCTGTCGGTACGCGCACCGATGGTGATGGAGGAGGACAGTTACAAGTGGTTTCGCCAGAAGGGCAACGCTGCCTACGACGGCGAGACCGATGATCTGAAGACCAGCGGCCAGGTGCTGCAGGATTTCGTCGCACAGGCGGCGAAGAAATATCACACCGAACCGAACAAGGTGTTCCTGGTGGGTTTCAGCCAGGGCGCAATCATGTCGTACGAGGTGGCCCTGCGTCACCCCGAGGCGGTGGGCGGGATTGCGGCGTTGAGCGGGCGGATTCTGCCGGTGCTCAGGTCCGAACTGAAACCGGATGAAAAGCGCCAGAAGCTGGCGATTTTCATCGGTCATGGCACGGCGGATAAACGCCTTCCGTACATCGACGGCACGGACGCCGACAGCCTGTTGCAGAGCCTGTCACTCAAGCCTGAATTTCATGCCTACCCTGGTGTCGGTCACAGCATCAGTGCTGTCGAAATGCAGGACTTGAGCGCCTGGTTGCAGCGCCTCAATCGCTGATTGTTACTTGCCGGAGACGATCTGTTTGACCAGCGTCTCGTGGCCAGCATTGTCGCTGAGGCGGGAAATCACCTGAACGATCGCCATGCGCGTGTTGGACGCGGCCATCACTGTGGTGTCGAGGGTTTTGCCGCCGCCCTGGGTGGCGGTGCTGTCGATCTGCCGCAGCCCCAGGCCGGTGCCTTTCTGGGTCAGGCTTTTTTCACTGAGTTTGGTGAAGTCCGGCAGCGCCGTGGCTTGTGCGGTGGCGAAGTCGGACGCCGCGGAGTCGAGGAATTGACCGTCGTTGTCTTTGACGTTGAGGCCGCCGGAAATGGTATTTTCAGCGGCGATCACGACGGTTTTAGTCGCCTGATTGGTGTACATGGTACCCGTTGCCCCGGCGGTGCCGGTGGCCGCGTCGCCGGCAGGCAACGGGTTGGCGACGAAGCCTTTAGGCAGGTTGAACGTGAACTTGCCGCCGAGCATCGAGACTTTCTGTGCGGGCGCGGTATTGCTGGCAGTGGCTTTGGCGGCCTGCGCATTCAGCGCTCCCAGACTGGCAACCGCCGTCAACAACAGGACAACGGCTTTTTTACTCAACAATGACATTCAGAAACTCCAGGGATGGTCGGTCTCGCGGTGGGGGGCGATCATCCCATGGAGGTTGCGGCGCATTCCAGCGCAGTCTAACGGACGGTCACGTTCTTTTGGCCAGCGCCATTAACGGCAAGCAGATCTAGACCGAAAGATTCATAGTTGACGCTTTATGAATACGCACGGTATAGCGGTCAGATTCGCAAGACACTGACCGAACAGTTCAAATTACAGATTTGGAGCATAGAAAACTATGGATTTGAACACTGACGCATTGGTGACTTTACTTTCGGGTCTCGTGGGTGCGCTCATTGGTGGTGCTTTCACCCTGCGTGGTGCCACCAAAGCCCATGAGTTAGCCCTAAAAAAAGAAGCCGCTGCGGACAAGGAGAAAATGGTTACAACGCTCATGCTTCTACGCACGGAGATCGCCACCGGTTGGAAAATATTCAAAGATGAGTATGTCGGTGAGTTGTCGCAACAAACACCAGATACGCCTTACCTAGTGATATTCCCAATTGGCGAGTCACCTTTCGCCATTTTCAACTCTGCGCCGCAGGCACTCGCTCTTTTACCCCAAAAACTAGCGAAAGATATCGTTCACTTCTACATACGTGCAAAAGGGGTGGTAGCGATGATCGAAATGAACAATCGTGACTATGAGCAAGCTCTCCAGTATGGCCGGTCAGTGCTGGCAAATCACGTAGAGAGCGCGCGCGCGCAAAACACAAAAATGCCAGAAGAGTTGAAAGAGCAGGTATTCCTCGAAGGTGTACAGTTTATGGCAGGCCAGCTAGGGATGAGCGATACAGCTGATGGCATAAGGGAGCTAGGACAAGAGCTAGAGCCAGTTGTGCAACGAATCACGGCTGCAGTTGATGAATTATTAGTTCCTGTGTCAGGGCTGCATAACAGAGTGGCGTCACCGATGCTCTGAGAAATTTGACGTCCGCTTTGGCGATAGCCGCCAGTCGTGAAGGACGGCTATCAGCCCTGCGCAATCATTCACCAACGTTTGCATATGGAGCCTGCAGCAACGGAGTTTGCCCGCATATACTCGTCCGAAATCGAGGCCTAGACTTTACTTCAGGTCCTCAATTTCTTTGACCATGACTTCCGACTTATTGGAGTACCAGTCGACTTTCAGCACCGTAAGCTGATACTGCTTTTTGCCGGAGGGAAATATCCAGTTGTCGCCCGATTTTATGTTTTCGAAATCTTTTTGATTCTGTCCTGGCAATGTGACGCTGCCGGTCGCAGTGAAATTCGATGTAATCCTACCAATGCCAATAGTTGCATTCGTTTTGGGATCAACGTATGCCTCACCCAACGACAACGTCTTGGTCCCGACATATGGTAAGTTTGTTAATTCAGGAGCGGTGGTTGCGTTTTCGGATGGCTTTGACCCCGACGTAGCAAGCTCTTGTTGGAGCTTCGTATTTTCCTCGGTGAGGGCCTTCATTTTAGTTTCGAAGTATGGAAGGGAATTCGGAGTTGCAGTCAGCCAATCTTGGTACTTCTTGTTTTCATCACGTAAGCGGGCAATTTCAACTTCGAGTACTTCAGTCTTGGCCTTGTATTGACCAGCCGTCGCTTTCTCGTTTTCCGCTTGTGCTCGAAAGACACTCACCTTGTTTTCGTCAAATACAAAAGTGAATACGGCCCAGACTGTGCCTGCTACCAGAATCGTATGGAGGATGACGCTTCGTGTCGGTGATTCTTCGAACCAGTTGCTCATAATACTTGTGGTTACCTAGCTTTTTGAGTTTATGCGGCGACAAGACGCCAACGACGGACGTTAATAAACTAAGGACTTGCGTGAAAGGTGTCCAGTGGCCCCTGCCAGAAACTCCAGGGTCAGCCTGCAGCATCACTCACCAGACTTCTTCTCCACAATGATCTGGTCATTCGGGATATCCAACTGGCGCTTAAGATCGCCGTCCGCGAAAGCAATAACGGTCGTATTACCAAAGCCCTTGAATTGCACTGTCACACCGGCATAAGCCTTGTAGCCTTCCGGCACCTTGGCTTCTTTGGCTACCAGAGCGTCAGGCATCAGGGCGTTATAAGGCGCTTTGACGTAAACGGTGGCGTGCTCGATTCGGACCTGTGCCATGCGCATGGCGCCATCCATGAGTTGGCCTGATACACCACCCATCAGTAATGGCAGCAGCATGATTAAGCTGATGCACGCGAGATAAGCGGTTTTTGCTTTTCCAGCCTCTCCCGATCTCTGAAGCGCATCCTTCTCTGGAGTGGCAATCACAGTGTTAAGCAACCGTTCATGGCTACGGTACTGCGCACCCGCCGCCTTTACCACGGAATAGAAGATGTAGAGCGCTATCGAAAGCAATGGCAAATTCCAGAAAGCCACATTGTCGTGTCGTCCGAATCCCCAAATCAGCAGCAAAGCCAACAGCGCGAAAGGGATTGCCCCCCAATGGAAAGGTGCCAGTTCATACGCCATTTTTTTAGTCGAGCGAGTTTTCTTCTTTATGTACTCGTAGGCAAAATTGAACACCGGTCGTGTCAGGATCGAGAAGCAAATGCCTAGTGAAACCAGGCAACCGACGAACATGGCATAAACAACACCAAAACAACTCGCCGCCAGGAGGAACAGCAGCCCGTCTCCAAGGGTTAGGCCTTGAGGGAAATGACCAACCCGTAATGCATAAATGATCACGCAGGCACTGCCTAAGCCGATGCTGAATTTGAGTGCCGCACCGGTTAGTTTTAAAAGACTTTCAGCGGTGGACTCAAGGGAGGAAATCACTGTTTTCATGAAGGCACATCTGTGGGGTGGATTTAGAAGTTTTTACAGTTGTCCCGTATGGTATCGACGCGATCATTCATAGCATGAGCGCACAGAGTATTCAGCGGTGGATCACTGCCTTAAGCGTGGTGAAACTTCGTGGAAAGTTTCAAGCGGCCACGCCACACTTTCCGACGGCCAAAGACCTCCCCAATATTTTTCAAAGCAGTCACCCGCTGTAGGACACCTATTCAGTGCACTCCGTGCGACCTCGTGCGGCTATAACACCAAACGCCAATGCCTACAGAATCCGCTGGCAGCCTTGATAACTTATTCCCGGTCACTGAGTCCATCAGTGACCATCTTTTTTCACCCCCGCACGGTTCCATTCAAAGGGAGCTCCGTAGCGATCAGCGTCGTCCCCATCAGACGGTGACCAATCCGGCATCCGCCTACCAAAACCTCTTCAAAAACACTACGTCGCCACGCGAGTCCGGCAGGATTTAAAGCGGCCAGCGGGTAAGGTCGCGCCCCCGGAAAAATGTCGGACGCTTCCTCGATTTTTGGAAAGCTTTCACGCGTTTAACGTATGCGTTTAAGGACACCCGCTGTTACGTCCTAACGGCTACAACGCCTTGCGTCGTTACCTACGCGTGCGCCAGAATCCGCCGGCTTGTGCGCCTTGGTACTGGGCCTTATCGTTTCTCCGTCGCTGAAAAACAGCGATCGGGTTTGGTAGCCCGGATGTAAGGAGTGCACAGCATCACCATTCGCGGCGTTTTTTTCGTCTCGGCATTATGGTGGTCATGCGCAGGGCACCTTCGGGTGCGCCGGTTTCCTTATGTCCCGGTCTACCAACCTGCGTATGGCCACCACCCTTCGTTTGGTAGCGAGGTTGGTTGGCTCTTTATTCACGGCATAAGGAGTTCTAACTATGTTCAAGGTAACGCCCAACCCCCCGAATACCGTTCCGTTACCCTACGACGCCTTTCTTGATCTTGACCCCAAGAAAATGAAAGAGGCGGCCGACCGCGCACTCAGCTTCTACCTCAACCCCGGGGCGACGAAAACGCAGATACCGCCCCGCAAGCCCAGCACCATTTTCACCATCGACGCAGCGGTGGATGACGAAACGTTGCTCGTCGAGGCTTGCGAATCGTTGGCATCAGCCAGCGCCATGGTCAACGATCTCACCGACTTGACTGACGGCCCACGACGGCAAACGATGCTGGTGCTGCAACGGGTCATCATGTTGGGGGAGTTAGCGGTCAATCGCGTACTGGACAACCACAAGCCTGGGTAGTCGCCAGGCGGGTAGTGAGGGCGCTTGCGCCCTCGCTGTTTAGCAGCATTCAAAGGTCGCAACCGCGACGCGCTGCCTTATTGTTTTTTTGCAGTAATGCCACCGACGTAGAACCGCAGATGCTGGCGCGCGGCGCTCTCTGCGCTCAGGCCACGCAGTTCTGTTGCTCGTGGTCACGCTGGAAGCGTCCGTTCAGACCCCACGTCGCACCGGATAGCTCTTGATCACATCCAGAAACTCAATGCGACGTTCGCTGGCCAGCAACTGCGGGAGCCGCTGTTCATACGCCTGTCGATACGGCTTGCTCAGGTGACGCGTGATGAAGTCGTCCTTGCTGCAGTTCCAGATTTCGTAGAGCACCAGGGTGTTCGGATCGTCCTGGAGTTGGTGGACCCAGGTGTTGACGAAGTCCGGCTCGGCCGACATCTGGTGCACCACGTCCAGCAGCCGTTCTTTCATTTCGGCGAAACGTTCCGGTTTGGCCGGCAGGTAAACGATAAACGCGACTTGATCACTCATTTCATCACCTTCGAATGCTGTGAACGGGTTATTGCGCCTGGTTCTGCGGGAACAGATTGCGACGGGTTTCTTCGTCGAACTCCGCCTTCAGCACCAGTTTTTCTTTCAACCCCTGGGCCCGCTGGGCGGCTGGACGGGCGCTGATTTCATCGAACAGGCGCTTGACGTTCGGGTACGCCGCCAGACCGTTCTCGCCGAGGATGTACGGTGCGTAATTGGCCCAACCCCAGAGCGCCATGTCGGCGATGCTGTAGGTGTCGCCGGCCAGGTACTGATGGTCGGCCAGTCGCTGATCGAGCACGCGGTAATGGCGTTCGACTTCCTTGAGGTAGCGGTTTTTTGCGTAAGGCAGGTCTTCCGGTGCGTGGTGCAGGAAATGCACCGCCTGGCCGGAAAATGGTGACAGCCCTGTCGCGATGAACATCAGCCAGGACAGTAGCTCGGCTTGCCCGGCCACGGAGGTCGGCAGGAAGCGCTGATGTTTTTGCGCCAGATGCAGCAGGATTGCCTGGGAGTCGAATACAGTGGCGTCGCCATCGACCAGCGCCGGCACCTTGGCGTTCGGGTTGATCGCCAAAAAGGCTGGCAGGTGTTGCTCACCCTTGAAGGTGTCGACGCCGATCAATTCGTAGGGCGATTGCAGTTCTTCAAGCAGCAGGGCGACTTTCATCGGGTTGGGCGAAGGGTGGAAAAAGAACTTCATGGTGTAGGCCTCAGTCAGTGGTTGGTTTTGAACTGAGGCTGATGTTGAAGTAAACCTGTTCGAATGACGTGCGAGCTTCTTGCTTTACTCGTTCGAAACTATCGAACTTGTTGTCGATTATCCTGGCCCGATGACATCGAGCCGCTTAGCGTTTGATCGCCGTACGCCCAGCGTCCGGTACCGGGCTCGCCGGCTTGGCCAACAAACGCTTGGTCACCCCAAGCATACCCACTGACACCGCGACGCCGAGGGCGAACGCGCTCAAACCCATGCCTGGCAAGGCCAGCGCCAACACCAGACAAAACGCGGCGAACGAATACATCCCGGTAGCGGTGGCCCGCAACAACGCAGCGGTAAACGCCGGCCCGCGGGTTTGTTGGGAGAACACCGCCATTACGCTGCCCAGCACCGGGAACACCGCGAGCAGGCCGCTCCAGCGCTCGCCAACGGTGCTGGCCAACAACGTGACCGCGAGGGTGAGCAGGGCGCCGGCAATCATGCGCAGCAGCAGTTTGTCGGACTTCGGCGCCGGGCCTGAAACGATCGGCTGTACCGAGGGGAACAGATACGGCGCCGCCAGCAGGGCGGTCGCAGAGGCGATCACCGAGAACACCAGGGACGGCGCAATCAACGACAACACAACGGCCGCCGAGGCCCAGACCAATAGCGAAATCACCAGCGCCCACGGCCACTTCGCGCGTTGTGCAACCTGAGCGTAGGTCACGCAAAAGGCAATCATCGCGAACATCGCCGACAGCGCTGCCGTCGCCGATTGAGCGGCGAACACCTGGCCTTGTTCGATGGCGAGAAAGAACAGAATCGGCCCGACCACCACCGGCAACCCCGACAGCCAACCGGCGACACTCGGTCCCCAGCGCTTACCGGCCAGGGAAATCAGCAAGAGAAATCCTGGGATGACCAGCAGTTTGAGTAGCAGCACGCACGCACCTCCGACCTGAGTGAGGCGGCAACGTTAGCATTGCGGGTGAGTGATTGCTCTATAGAAGTCGTGATTTTGTATACAAATATCAGGGCTTCAATGCTGACGCAGGTGATCACGATGCGGCAGCTCCTACAGGGTTTTGCATGTACAGCCGAATGAGTGAACGTCTAAGCTGCCCCTTCCCACTTGTTTCGGAATGTTTGCGTGAAATTCAGTTTGCCCAAAACCGCCACGGCGCCATTCTGTCCGCCGGAAGTGGCCGGCAGCGTTGCCGTCGATCCCCGCGCCTCGTTCTTCAACCGGATGCTGCGTTTTGCCGGTCCTGGCTTGCTGGTGTCCATCGGCTACATGGACCCGGGCAACTGGGCGACCGCCATCGAGGCCGGCTCGCGGTTTGGTTACAGCCTGTTGTTCGTGGTGCTGCTGGCGAGTCTGGCGGGGATGGTGGTGCAGTGTTTGTGTTCACGCCTGGGCATTGCCACCGGGCGTGATCTGGCGCAGTTGTCCCGGGAGCGCTACAGCACGCGGACCGCACGGACCCAGTGGGTGTTGGCGGAAATCTCGATCATCGCCACTGACCTGGCCGAAGTGCTCGGCTGCGCCCTGGCGTTCCATTTGCTGCTGGGCTGTTCGCTGACTTTCGGCATCGCGCTCACGGCGTTCGACACCTTGCTGGTGCTGGCTCTGCAAAACCGTGGCTTCCGCCGACTCGAAGCGATCATGCTGGTGCTGGTGGGCACCATCGGCGTGTGTTTCTTCGTTGAATTGCTGCTGATCAAACCCTACTGGCCGGACGTCGCCCGGGGGTTCACGCCGTCACTGTCCGCCATCGGTGATGCTGCGCCGCTGTACCTGGCCATTGGTATTCTCGGGGCCACGGTGATGCCGCATAACTTGTACCTGCACACCTCCATCGTGCAGACCCGGATGATTGGCAAGGACCTGGCCAGCAAGCAGGACGCGGTGAAACTGGCGCGCATCGACACCATCGGCTCTCTGGCCCTGGCGTTGCTGGTCAACGCGGCCATCCTGATCCTCGCCGCGGCGGCGTTCCACAAGACCGGGCATACCGACGTGGTCGACATCCAGGACGCTTATCACCTGCTCGACCCATTGGTGGGCGGGGCGCTGGCCAGTGTGTTGTTCGGCGTCGCGTTGCTGGCTTCGGGTCAGAGCTCGACCTTCACCGGGACCATCGCCGGGCAGGTGATCATGGAGGGCTTTCTGAACTTGCGGATTCCTTGCTGGCAACGACGATTGCTCACGCGCGGGCTGGCGCTGATCCCGGCGTTCATTGGCGTCTGGCTGATGGGCGACAATGCGATCGGCAAGCTGCTGGTGTTGAGTCAGGTGGTGTTGAGTCTGCAGTTGCCGTTTGCGTTGTATCCGCTGATTCGCATGACCAACGACCACACGCTCATGGGGCCGTTGGTGAATCGGTGGCCGACGCGGGTGCTCGTGTGGGGATTGTTTGTGGTGATAAGCGGGGCGAATAGCTGGTTGATCCTGCAGTTCGTAGACTGAGCCTGAAGCTGCGTTGCCTGACCGGGCCCCTTCGCGAGCAGGCTCGCTCCCACATGGGATTGGGGGCTCTCAGATTTAGTGTTCACCGCAGATCAACTGTGGGAGCGAGCCTGCTCGCGAAGAACGATTACGCGGTCTCCCTCTGAAACGCCTCAACGACAAAATCAATAAACACCCGGGTCTTGGCCGGCATCAACGTCCGGCTCGGGTAATACAACGAAATCGGTCCCGCGTCGGCGTACCAGTCGGGCAGCAGGCGCACCAGTTCGCCACGCTGGATATTCGCCAGCACATCCGGCAACACCAGCAGCGTCACGCCCAGGCCGAGTATCGCTGCTTCGCGCATCGCGGCCGGATCATTGAGCACAATGTTTTCATTCAGATTGGCCGGTGCTTCGTTGCCCGCGCCATCGTGCATCAGCCATTGGCGAATCCTCCCGGTTCGGGTGCCGCGCATCACAATGCCGGTGTGTCCGGACAGGTCCGCCGGACTGTCGGGCAGGCTGCGTCCTGCGAGGTAGGCGGGAGAGGCGACCGCCACCACATGCGCCGCCGCCAACGTCCGCGACACCACCCCGGGCGTCAACTTGAAGCCGCCGCCAATGGCCGCGTCATACCCTTCGGCAATCAAATCCACAGGACGGTTTTCGAAGTGCCATTCCGGGCGAATCAGCGGGTAGCGCGCCAGGAACGCCGGCAGCAGCGGCAAGACATGACCGATGCCAAATGTCGGCGCCAGACTGACTTTGAGCGCGCCCGCCGGCTCGCCTTGGTCGCTGCTTACCGTGCTGATCGCGGTCTGCAACGCTTCCAGATTGCCGCCGATACTCGTCAGAAAGCGTTCCCCGGCTTCGGTCAGGGACAGCTTGCGGGTCGAGCGCTGGAACAGCCGCACGCCGATGTTGCGTTCGAGCATCGCTACGTTGCGGCTGACAGCGGCAGGGGTCAGCGCGAGCACCCGTGCGGCGGCGGAAAAACTGCCGGTCTCCGCGCTGCGGACGAAAGATTCGAGGTTGGCGAGGGTTTCCATGGCGGGCACCTGCTAGTCATGCTTGAAGATCATTCAAGGCATTACCCGCTAATCAAACACTAATGGCAAGCGCAGTATTCACGCCAACGACAACCCTCGGAGTGAACAACCATGAGCACCATCGGAATCATCGGCGCCGGCGCAATCGGCGCAGCTTTTGCCAGAGCACTGTCGCGTCAAGGCATTGAAGTGGTTATCGCCAACAGCCGTGGCCCGCAAAGCCTGGCCTCGCTGGTGGAAGAACTCGGGCCAACGGCGCGTGCCGGAACCCGCGAGGAGGCCGCCGCACAAGCCATCGTTTTGGTCGCGGTCAACTGGTCGAAGTTGCCGACCGCGCTCGCCGGCCTGCCGGATTTTGGCGGACGGATTGTCATCGATGCCAACAACTCAATCGAGGCGCCGTCGTTCAAGGCGGTGGATTTGCAGGGGCGAATGTCCAGTGAAGTGTTTGCCGAATGGGTGCCCGGTGCGCGGGTGGTGAAGGCGTTCAATCACCTTCAGGCGCGGTTTCTGGAAAGCGATCCGACGGCGGAGGGCGGTCGGCGGGTGCTGTTTCTCTCGGGTGATGATGCCGATGCGAAAGCTCAAGTGGCGGCGCTGATCGAACAGCTGGGCTTCTTCGGGATTGATCTGGGGGAATTGAGCGTCGGCGCTCGGCTGGTGCAGTTTCCAGGTGGTCCGCTGCCGGTGCTGAATCTGGTGAAATTTGCCTGACGACCAGACAAAAAGAACCCGGTGCGACGTGAGTCGCACCGGGTGTATTGCCAGACGGCGAACGGATATTCGTGGGTCCCCGCGCCGTCTGTTGAACGCTTTACGCCCGTTCGATCGCCAGTGCCACGCCCTGACCACCACCGATGCATAGGGTGGCGAGGCCTTTCTTGGCGTCACGCTTGATCATTTCATGCAGCAGAGTCACCAGCACCCGGCAACCCGACGCACCGATCGGGTGGCCCAGGGCGATAGCGCCGCCGTTGACGTTGACTTTGTTCAGGTCCCATTCCAGATCCTTGGCCACCGCCAGAGATTGCGCAGCGAAGGCTTCGTTGGCTTCGATCAGGTCCAGTTGGTCGATGGACCAGCCGGCCTTGTCCAGGCAACGACGAGTCGCGCTGACCGGGCCGATGCCCATGATCGCCGGGTCAACGCCCGCATTGGCGTAAGCCGCGATTTTCGCCAGCACGGGCAGGCCGAGGGCCTTGGCCTTTTCCGCGCTCATCAGGATTACGGCGGCGGCACCGTCGTTCAGGGACGAGGCGTTACCGGCAGTCACCGAACCGTCCTTTTTGAAGGCCGGTTTCAGTTTGCCCAGCGCTTCAGCGGTGGTGCCGGCACGCGGCTGTTCATCGGTGGCGAAGGACAGCGGATCGCCCTTGCGCTGAGGAATCAGGATCGGCGTGATCTCATCGGCAAAACGCCCGGCTTCGATGGCGGCCGTGGCTTTCTGCTGCGAGGCCGCGGCGAAGGCGTCTTGTTGCTCGCGAGTCAGGCTGTACTTCTCGGCCAGGTTCTCGGCGGTAATGCCCATGTGGTAATCGTTGAACGCATCCCACAGGCCGTCGCTGATCATGGTGTCGACGATTTGCGCGTGACCCATGCGCAGACCGGTGCGGGCACCGGGCATGACGTAATTGGACAGGCTCATGTTTTCCTGGCCGCCGGCAATGATCACGTCGGCATCGCCGCAGCGAATCGCCTGAGTGGCCAGATGCAGCGCTTTGAGGCCCGAACCGCAGACCTTGTTCAGGGTCATCGCAGGCACGGTGAAGGGCAGGCCGGCCTTGATCGCGGACTGGCGCGCAGGGTTTTGCCCGGCGCCGGCGGTCAACACCTGGCCCATGATCACTTCATCGACTTCAGCAACGTCCAGACCGGTTTGCGCCAGCAGCTGACGGATCACCGCAGCACCGAGGTCAACCGCGGACACGTTGGCCAGGGCACCCTGGAAACTGCCGATGGCGGTACGGGTGGCGGCGACAATGACGACTTCTTGCATGGAATGATTCCTCACTGGGCAGCGAACTGCATTTCCGGAACGTGATCCGGCACGATCAGTTTACCGGCGGTCTTGGCGACAATCTCCTCGACGCTGACGCCCGGTGCGCGTTCCTTGAGAATGAACGCGCCGTTTTCGATTTCCAGGTAAGCCAGGTCGGTCAGCACACGCTTGATGCACCCGGCACCGGTCAGCGGCAGGCTGCATTTGGACAGGAGCTTGGACTCACCGTCCTTGGACGCGTGGGTCATGATGACGATGATGTTATCTGCGCCGGCCACCAGGTCCATGGCGCCGCCCATGCCCTTGACCAGTTTGCCGGGAATCATCCACGAGGCGATGTTGCCTTGCACGTCTACTTCAAAGGCGCCCAGCACGGTCAGGTCGACATGACCACCGCGGATCATCGCGAAGGACTCGGCCGAGGAAAAGATCGACGCGCCGATACGTGCGGTCACGGTTTGTTTGCCGGCGTTGATCATGTCGGCATCGATGGTTTCTTCAGTAGGAAAGGGGCCCATGCCGAGCAGGCCGTTTTCCGACTGCAGCATGACTTCCATGCCTTCAGGAATGTAGTTGGCGACCAGGGTCGGAATGCCGATGCCCAGGTTCACGTAGAAGCCGTCCTGCATTTCGCGGGCGACGCGTTGAGCCATTTGTTCGCGGGAAAGTGCCATTGTTGTTATTCCTTCATTCGGTCCGGGGGCAGGGGATCACTTACGCACGGTGCGCTGTTCGATGCGCTTCTCGAACGTGCCGCAAATGACCCGGTCGACGTAGATGCCAGGGGTGTGGATCTGCGCCGGGTCCAGCTCGCCGGGTTCGACGATTTCTTCGACTTCGACCACGGTAATCTTGCCGGCAGTGGCGGCCAGCGGATTGAAGTTCTGGGCGGTGTGGCGGTAGATGACGTTGCCGAAGTGGTCGGCTTTCCAGCCTTTGACGATGGCGAAGTCACCGGTGATGGATTCTTCCATCAGGTACTGGCGGCCATGGAATTCGCGGACTTCCTTGCCGTCGGCAACGGGAGTGCCGACGCCGGTGGCGGTGAAGAACGCGGGGATGCCGGCGCCGCCAGCGCGCATTTTTTCGGCGAGGGTGCCTTGAGGGGTCAGGACCACTTCGATTTCGCCTTTCAGCAGTTGGTCTTCGAACAGTTTGTTCTCACCAACGTAGGAGGCCACCACTTTGCTGATCTGCCGGTCTTCCAGCAACACGCCAAGGCCGAAACCGTCAACGCCGCAGTTGTTGGAAACCACGGTGAGGTCGCGTGTGCCTTTGCGCTTGATCTCGGCGATGAGGTTTTCCGGGATCCCGCACAGGCCAAAGCCGCCGGCGATCACGGTCATGCCGTCTTCAAGACCTGCAAGGGCTTCCTCGTAGGAACTCACGCGCTTGTCGAAACCTGCCATATGCACCTCTTTTATTCTTTGTGGGCGGCTGGCTAGCCGTATGGGGATGGAGTGTCTCGCCGCAGTATTCATTTGTTAAGTTGATTTTTAAGGTTGATTGATAGATAAAACTCACCAATCAATCATCTGTACTACGTTGGAGCCAGTGGTCATGACAGTCAAGCAGATCCGCGCATTCCTGGCCGTGGCCCAGAGTTTGAGTTTTGCCGTGGCCTGCGAGCGGTTGCACCTGTCGCAATCGGCCTTGAGCCTGACCATCAAGGCACTGGAGGAGGGGCTGGGCGGGCGCCTGTTCACCCGCAACACGCGTAATGTGGCGTTGACCGCGGAGGGAGAATCGCTGGTGCCACTGGCGCGTCGTCTGATTGCCGACTGGGACAACGCCGAGGATGAGCTGCGCCAACGCTTTACCCTCCAGCGCGGTCGCGTGACCTTGGCGGCGATGCCCTCATTTGCCGGCAACCTGCTGCCGCCGATCCTGAAAACCTTCCGCGCGCGCTATCCCAAGGTCAACGTCACGGTGAATGACGTGATCAACGAGCAGGTGCTGGAGATGGTGCGTGACCGGCAGGTTGAGCTGGGGGTGGCATTTGAACCGAGTCAGAGTTCGTCACTGGCATTCACGCCGTTGTACATGGATCGTTTCGTTGCGGTGGTGCCGAAAGATTCTCCTTTTGCCGAACGGGAAGACATCGATTGGCAGACCTTGCTCAAGGAACCGTTCATTACCTTGCAGCGTCCGTCGACGGTTCGAGTGATGCTCGAAGAGCACTTGCAGGCGCGTGGGATGAAATTGCCGGTGGAGTTTGAAAGCCATCAGTTGGCGACAGTCGGAAGGATGGTTGCCAGTGGATTGGGGGTGAGTGCGGTGCCGGCGTTGTGTGTCGGGCAGATGCTGGAACTGGGTGCGCGGTGCATTACCTTGCGCGATCCGGTGGTGGAGCGGGCTATTGGGGTGTTGACGAAGCCTGGGGTGGAACTGTCGGCGGCGGCGCAGGCGCTGTTCGACATCCTCAAAGAAGAAAACCTCGGCCAGCGCTTATCTGCGCAATGAAACACAGGCCCAATGTGGGAGCGGGCTTGCTCGCGAAAGCGGTTTGTCAGTCAACATTAATGTTGAATGTGCAGGCCTCTTCGCGAGCAAGCCCGCTCCCACAAGGTTGTGGTTTTGTCAGTTCTTAAGTGGTCAGGTGTTGAGCCAGCAACGGCAAAAGCTGCTCGCATGACGCCTCAATCTTGAGATCGAGGAGGTCATCCGCCCGAGTCTTCCCCAAATTAATCGCAATCAACGGCTTCCCCTGATCCGCCACCGCCCGGCACAACCGAAACGCCGAATACGCCATCAACGAAGACCCGACGACCAACAACCCCGCAGCCTTTTCGACCGCGGCCATTGCTTTGGCCGCCGTCGCCTGCGCCACATTCTCGCCAAAAAACACCACGTCCGGCTTCATCCGTTCACCCGCGCAGTGCGGGCAATGCGGCACCTGAAACCGCGCCTCAAACGCCGCATCCAGCAGCGTGTCGCCGTCCGGGGCTTGCACCGCATCCACGCCGGCCAGATACGGGTTCTGCGCCTCCATCAGTTGTTGGATCGAATCCCGTTCGCTGCGCTTGCCGCAGTCCAGGCACAACACCCGGTGCAGGCTGCCGTGGAGTTCGATGACGTCATGGCTGCCGGCCTGGTCGTGCAGGGTGTCGACGTTTTGAGTGATCAGCCCGCTGATCTGCTGCGAACTTTGCAAACTGGCCAAGGCCTCGTGGGCCACGTTCGGCTGGGCCTGGCGCACCCGCGGCCAACCGAGCATCGCCCGCGCCCAATAGCGCCGTCGGGATTCGGGGGCGGAGAGGAATTCCTGATACATCATCGGTTGCCGGCCACGCCGCACGCCCTGGTTGTCGCGGTAATCCGGAATGCCCGACGGAGTGCTGATGCCGGCGCCGGTCAGGACCAAAAACGGCTGGTCCGTCATTAGCTGCTGAAGGCGGTCGAGTTGTTCGCGGATGAGGCTGTCGAGCATGTTCAACACTCCGGTGGACCTGTAGGAGCTGCCGCAGGCTGCGATCTTTTGATCGTCAGCGATTTCAGCATCGCCAAATCAAGATCAAAAGATCGCAGCCTTCGGCAGCTCCTACAATAGGCCGTCAACGGTGTTTACTTACGCGCCTCCAGAATCAGGTTGAACGGTGTTTCCGTGGCCCGCCGGAACGTCTTGAACCCCGCCTCGGTGAAGACCTTGCGCAGCCGGGCCTCGCCAGCCTGGGCACCGAGCCCGAGGCCGACTTCCTGGGACAGCGAGTTCGGGGTGCAGATGAAGGTCGAGGCGGCGTAGAACAAGCGGCCAACCGGGTTGACGTTGTCGTCGAGCGAGTCATTGGCGAACGGTTCTACCAGCAGCACCGTGCCGTCCGGTTTTAGTGCGTCATAAGCGTGCCGCGCCGCGCCCACCGGGTCGCCCATGTCGTGCAGGCAGTCGAAGTAGCAGACCAGGTCATAGTCATCGCCGGGGAAGCTTTTTGCCGTGCCCTGGAAGAACCGCGCACGCCCGGCCACGCCACCTTCTTCGGCGCGCTGGGTGGCGACGGTGACGGAGGGCGCGTGGTAGTCGAAACCGACGAACCGCGAATCCGGAAACGACTGGGCCATGATCACGGTGGATGCGCCGTGGCCGCAGCCGATATCCGCCACCTTGGCGCCAGCCTCCAGTTTGGCGACCACACCTTCGAGCGCTGGTAGCCATTCGGCGACCAGATGCGCTTTGTAACCTGGCCGGAAGAACCGCTCCGTGCCACTGAACATGCACGGATGGTGATCGCCCCAGGCGAGGGCTCCGTCGCCGCGCATGGCGTTGACCAGTTTGTCCTTGTCATGGAAAAACGATGCGACCACCCCGATGCCACCCGCGATATAGACCGGTGAGTCTTCGATCGCCAATGCCATGGCCTGCTCTTCGGGCAGCCGGAACTGGCCGTCGCGGTGTTCCATGTAACCGGAAGCGGCGTGGGCGCTGAGCCATTCGCGTATCAGGCGGGGGTTGCAGCCGGTTTTTTCAGCGAGGGTTTCAGGGGTGACTGGCTGACTGTCGGCCATGGCCCGGTACAGTCCGAGCTCTTCGCCGAGGATGACGTTGGCGAGCATCGCCGCGCCGCCCATGTCGCTCACCAGTTTGCCCATGAAATCATTGATTCTGGCCTCGTCCATCACGTGTGCTCCTTCAGCAGGATCACAGTCCGGAGGCCTTGTTTTTCGAGGCGTTCACCTCTGGACGGTGGTCGTGGGAATGAACAGGACGATAAGCACGCCCTGCGTGCACTAAGTTTAGTCCGGGGGGCGTGCACCGCTGCCTTGAGCGACGAAAGTTACATTTCTCTGACTCCCACAGGGATTGGTGGTGTGTATCCGACTGTATCCAACCGCCGTCTCGATACAGTTCCCCCCAATACCAGGGCCCAGCCGAACACAGGCGAGATACAAACCTGCGATGAACTGCGTAGGCCATTTGGCACCCTATACACCGTGAAGGGGATAACAATGACCACGCTCCTGCCTGAAACCGACTTGAAACCCACACCCGTCAATCGCCTGCGCGTCGACCAATACACCAGCGGCATCATCGGCCCAAGCCAGCCGATGCTCGGGCCACTGGCCGACGGCGGCACCCTGATCACCGGCACACCGCCGGGCTGCTGGGGGCCGATGATCACGCCGGCCTTCGAGGGTGGCCACGAAGTGACGCAACCGGTGGCCATTGCCGGTGCGGAAATCGGCGACGCGGTGGCGATCAAGATCAAAAGCATGCGCGTCACCTCACTTGCCACCTCGTCCGGGGTGATGAAATTCGTTGAAGGTCGCTACAACGGCGATCCGTTCGTTTCCAAATTCTGCGCCAAGTGCGGTACCGAACACCCGGCCAGCCATGTCGAAGGCATTGGCGAAGACGCGATTCGCTGTAACACCTGTGGCGCCGAGGTCAGCGCGTTTCGCTTCAGCCACGGCTACGTGATCGTGTTCGATGCGCAGAATCAGGTCAGCCTGACCGTCAATCAGGACGTCGCCAATCAACTGGCCGGTAACGCAGCCGAGATGTCGGCGCTGCCGGAATTCGCCGCGCAACATTCGATCCTGTCCCTGGCGCGCGCCGACATCCCCGGTGTGGCGGCGCACATGCGGCCGTTCCTCGGCAACATCGGCACCACGCCGTCCCGTGATTTGCCCGACTCCCACAACTGCGCCGATTTCGGCCAGTACCTGATCGGCGCGCCGCACCGTTTCGGCATGACCCGCGAAGAACTGCACGCGGCCAAGACTGACGGCCACATGGACACCAACTCGATCCGCGAGGGCTGCGTGTTGATCTGCCCGGTCAAGGTGCCAGGCGCCGGCGTGTACATGGGCGACATGCACGCCCAGCAGGGCAACGGCGAGATCGCCGGGCATGCCACCGACTGCTCCGGGGAAACCGAAGTGGTGGTGGAAGTGGTGAAGCACCTGACGCTGGAAGGACCGATCCTGCTGCAAAACCTCGACGACTTGCCGCCCATGGCCCGGCCGATGAATGCCCAGCAGCGGCAGAAAGTCCGTGAGCTGGGCGAGCGCTGGGGCCAGCACGACATTGAGCAGAGCGGGCCGATCACCTTTATCGGCAGCGGCGAGAACCTAAACGTCGCGGTAGAGAACGGCTTGAAACGCGCCGCCTTGGTCACCGGTCTGCCGTACGACGAAGTGCTCAACCGCGCGACCATCACCGGCTCGATCGACATCAGCCGCTTGCCGGGCACCGTCCGCGTGACGTTCCTGTGCCCGATGAGCGTGCTGGATCGCATCGGCATTGGCCATCTGGTACGCGAGAAGTACGACCTGGCTTAACGCGCAACGGCGGGTCTGTACCACAGTGTGTACAGACCCCTGTGATTCCGTTCTGACAATCATTGAGATCGACATCATGCAAACTCCCACCCTCTTAGCGAAGGCGACCGTCGGGCTCGGTTTGCGTCGCGGTTTAATGAAAGACCTTCAAGCCGCCCGCGTGGGCGATTTCGATTTTCTGGAAGTCGCACCGGAGAACTGGATCGGTATCGGTGGTGCTCATGGGCATGCGTTGCGTGCCCTGGCCGAGCGTTATCCGTTGTCCTGTCATGGCTTGTCCCTGTCTTTGGGCGGTCCGGCCCCGCTGGACGTTGGGTTTCTGCAGGAAGTCCGGGTTTTCCTCGATCACTACAACGTGCCGCTGTACAGCGAACACTTGAGCTACTGCAGCGATGACGGTCACCTTTACGACCTGCTGCCGTTGCCCTTTACCGAAGAAGCGGTGCATCACGTCGCCGCGCGAATTCGCCAGGCCCAGGACATTCTTGGTCGGCGTCTGGCGGTGGAAAACGTCTCCTACTATGCCGCGCCACAGCAAGACATGGACGAGGTGACCTTCACCAACGCGGTGCTGCGCGAAGCCGATTGCGACCTGCTGCTGGACGTCAACAACGTCTACGTCAACTCGATCAATCACGGTTTCGATCCGCAGACCTTTCTGGCCGGCATCGATTCGGGCCGGGTGGTGGCCATGCACGTGGCCGGGCATTTCGATGAGTCCGACACCTTGAAAATCGACACCCACGGCGCTTCGGTCAAACCGGTGGTCTGGTCGTTGCTGGCTGAGGCTTACGCTCGATTCGGCGCGCAACCGACGCTGCTGGAACGGGATTTCAACTTTCCGGCATTTTCCGAACTGCTGGCCGAGTTGCAGACCATTCGCCGCCTGCAAACCGAGGGGGTGAGCCGTGGATAAGCCGAGTCTGTTTCAGCAGCAAAACACCCTGGGCCTTTACCTGCGCGATCCCGATCATTGCGCGCCACCGGCCGGGATGGACGTGAGTCGGGCGCAGGTTTACCGAGACCTGATTTTCGCGAACCTGTCGTCGTTGCTCAGCGGGACTTTTCCGGTGCTGATCAAGATTCTCGGTGATGAACACTGGCGTTCACTGGTACGGATTTTCCTGCGCGACTACCGCGCGCACACGCCAAAATTCGGCGAGATCGCCAAGGAGTTTGTCGAGTTCCTGGCCTCGGAACCGCAAGCGTTGGCCGAAGGGCGGTGGCCGCCGTTCATGGTGGAACTGGCGCATTACGAGTGGATCGAGATGGCGTTGCAGCAGTCCGAGGCCGAACCGTTGCCGCTGAGCGATGCCGGGTTGTTGCTGGACCGACCGTTGCAGGTTTCGCCACTGGCCTGGCCGCTGGCGTATGCCTGGCCGGTGCAGTTGGTGGGGCCGGATTATCAACCGGAGGCAGCGCCGGCTCAGCCGACATTGTTGCTGGTGCGTCGGGCTGAAGACTGGAGTGTGAAGTTTTCTGCCCTGAGCCCGTTGGCGTGGCGGTTGTTGCAGCGGATTGAGGAATTTCCTCAACTGGACGGGCGTAAGCAGCTGGAGGGATTGGCGGTGGAGGCGGGGATGGCTGGGTCGCCGGAGTTTATGGAAAGTGGGGCGATGTTGTTGCGGCAGATGCATGAAGAAGGGGTGGTGGGCTTGGTATGATCGTTCCCTCGCTCCGAGCATGATCGTTCCCACGCTCTGCGTGGGAATGCCTCAAGGGACGCTCCGCGTTCCAGCTCTCGAAAGGGACGCGGAGCGTCCCGGGCTGCATTCCCACGCGGAGCGTGGGAACGATCAACGCCCCGACGTGGGACGATCAAGCGGGGGGAATCAAACTCTGCCGGCAGTCGAGCACTAACCGCGCACCGCCGAGTTCACTGGTGCCCACCTCAAGCGCAAACCCATGCAAGCTGACAATCGCCGCAACGATCGACAGCCCCAACCCGAACCCGCTTTTCTGGTTGCCGCCGTCAGCACGATAGAAACGCTGGAACACCGCCTCTCGTTCGGCCATCGGAATGCCCGGACCCGAATCGAGCACTTCGATCCGCGTACGTCCACCCTCATTGCCCCCCCGCAAAATCACCTCGCCACCCGGCGGCGTGAACTTGATCGAGTTGCTCAGCAGGTTCGCCACCGCTTCGAACAGCAACGCGCGGTCGCCATTCAGTGGCGGCAAGACGTCAGGCAGTTGCAGCTTGAAAACCAGTTCGCCTTCTTCCGCCAACGGCAGATAAAAGTCGTGCAGCTCTTGCAACAACGGCACCGGATCCAGCTGCACAAAACCCGAACGCCGCTGACGATCTTCCAGCTCGGAAATCCGCAGCAACCCTCGAAAGCGCGCCATCAGGGTGTCTGCTTCACCGAGCACTGAGTCCAGTTGCACCGCCAGCGTCGAACCTTCATCAGCCTGTTGCTGAATCCGGTACAGCTGCGCCCGCAGGCGCGTCAGCGGCGTGCGCAGGTCGTGGGCGATGTTGTCGCAGACGCCCTTGACCTCGTTCATCAAGCGTTCAATACGTTCGAGCATGGCGTTGACGATGGCGGCGAGCATGTCCAGCTCATCGCGGCGATTGGACAATGGCAGGCGGCGGGTCAGGTCACCGGCGACGATGGCCTCGGCGCTGGCCTGAATCCCGCGAATACGCCGTAAGGGGCGGCGGCGCAACAAGTGCCAGCCGGCGATGCCCGGCAGGATCGTCAGGGTCACGCCCCAGAACAACGCGTGGAGGATGATCCGGGTCACGGCGAATAACGAACCGTTGTCGCGCACCAGCACCAGCCAGCGTCCATCCCGGGTCTGGGTCGCCACGGCGTCGCAGCTGTCAGCGGGCAGGGTCGGGTCGTCGGAGTCGGCGCAGTCGCTGAGCATGTGAATCTTGCCGTCCAGCGGCAGGCCTTCGGGAATGTGCTGCAGGGCGCCATTGAGGTAGCGATGCTGACCATCGAACAGGCCATAGGCGTCGATACCGCGAATGTCGAAGGTCATGCTGACGGCGAGGGCGTCCATCAGTTGTTCGCCTTGAAAGCGCGAAAACAAATGCTGGCGCTGCATCAGCGAGTGTTTGGCCAGGTTGTCCAGGTAATCGGACACCTCGTAGTACATGACCCCCATGAGAATGCCGCTCCAGAGCACGAACAGCGAACTGTAGAGCGCCAGCAGTCGGCTGCTGGAGGAACGCCAGCCTTTAGACGGGTTCGGCAATGACATAACCCGAGCCTCGCACGGTCCGGATCAATGGGAGATTGCCGGGTGGGTCGATCTTCTTGCGCAGCCGGCCGATGTGCACGTCGATCAGGTTGGTGCCGGGGTCGAAGTGGTAGCCCCAGACCTCTTCGAAAATCATCATTCGCGACAGAATCTGCCCGGTGTTGCGCATCAGGAATTCCAGCAGCTTGTACTCGGTGGGCAACAGCGTCAGCAGCTGACCGTCGCGGCTGGCTTCATGGCTGATCAGGTTCAGCTCCAGATCCGCCACCCGCAACGTGGTGGCCTGGGCGGTCACGGTGTTCTGCCGGCGCAGCAGGACTTCGACCCGGGCGGCCATTTCATCGGTGGCGAACGGTTTGGTCAGGTAATCGTCACCGCCCGCGCGCAAGCCGCGCACACGCTCATCGACGTCGGAGAGGGCGCTGATCATCAGAATCGGCGTGGCCACGCCCATGGTCCGCAACGTGGTGACAATCGCCAGACCATCGAGCTCGGGCAGCATGCGGTCGAGGGTGATCAAGTCGTAGTTGCCGCTGACCGCGCGCGCCAGACCTTCGCGGCCGTTGTCGACCCAATCCACGTCGAGGCCGTGGCTGCTCAGTTCGGCGACGATTTCCCGGGCGGTCACGGCGTCGTCTTCGATGGTCAAGATGCGGGTCATAGGGCGGGCCTGATTAGGAGTACTCAATGTTGAGCGGCATTTTGCCAAGAAATGATGGCAGGCTTTCTAAATAAAACTTCATGCGATCTTTTGATTTTTCCATTGAAAACACTAATCCCGGTCAATGCATAAAACCCGCCGCTACAGACGGCTTCTTGCAAATTGCAAGGCCATTGGAAGTTCAAACTTTATAACGTATTGAAAAACCGCGATTTATTTAAAGTTGGCGACTGGCACGGTGACTGCAATTCCTCCGTTGAAGAGTTGTAACACCATCTTTCCTGCCTGGAGCGATATAACAATGAATAGATCCTCTGATGGTTTCTATCCTGCCTTCGAAGAAACGAGCACGCTCTCTGGCGTGTCCTGGGGGGCGATCTTCGCGGGGGCCGCTGCGGCGGCAGCGTTGTCGCTGATCCTCGTGTTGCTCGGCTTTGGCCTGGGTTTTTCGGCGGTATCGCCGTGGGCCAATGAAGGGGTGAGCGCCAAGGGCCTGGGCATTTCAACGATTGTCTGGCTGGCCGCTACGCAAATCGTGGCGTCCGGGCTTGGTGGTTACATCGCCGGTCGTCTGCGGGTGAAGTGGGCGAACATGCACGGTGATGAGGTTTATTTCCGTGACACCGCCCATGGTTTCCTGGCTTGGTGCGTGGCGACGCTGGTGACGGCGACGCTGGTGGTCGGCTCGGTCAGCAGCATCGTCAGCGGTGGCGTGCAGGCCGGGGCGAGCGTGGTTGGCGGCGCCGCGAGTGCCGCGACTCAAGCAGCCGGCACGGCTGTCGGCAACACTGACAGTGACCCGTACGGTTACTTCGTCGACAGCCTGTTCCGCGATGATCGCCCGGCGGCGGTCAGTGATGATGCCGTTCGTGGCACCGTGACGCGCATCTTCGTGCGTAGCCTGAGCAACGACGGGCAACTGGCTGCCGAAGATCGCACCTACCTGGCGCAACTGGTCGCCCAACGGACCAACCTCACTCAAGCGGACGCGGAACGTCGCGTTGATGAAGTGTATGCCCGCACGCAAAAAGCCGTGGCCGACGCCAAACTCGCCGCCCAACAAGCCGCCGACACCGCCGCCAAAGTCGCTGCCTGGACTTCGCTGTGGATGTTCATTGCGCTGCTGATCGGTGCGTTTTTCGCCAGCCTCGCGGCAACCTTTGGCGGCCGTCGTCGGGATGCCGTGGTGTATCTGGAATCCGACGCTTACGTGACCACCACTTCACTGCCTGTCCGCTAACCCAGGAGAACTACCATGCGCTCATTACTGCTGTTCTTTCTCGGCGTACCGATTCCGATCATCATCCTGATCGCCCTGTTCATGCACTGACTTACGCTGGGGCACTAGCCTCTGCCGCTTCTGCCTTTGGTGGAAGCGGCGTTTTTGTTTGAGCGTACTGGCAGCCACCTAGATGTTGAATGTGACTGCCTCTTCGCGAGCAAGCCCGCTCCCACATTTTTCCTGCGGTGGATGCAGAATCTCCGAGCACTGGAGATCAACTGTGGGAGCGGGCTTGCTCGCGAAGGGGCCAGATTAGGCGCCCTCAATCCATCTATTCGATCGGTGTACTGACAAACACCTCAAGCCCCTCGGCATATTCGGTAAACGCACTGATCTGTGGAAACCGATTCACATCCACCTGATCCGGCACCACCAGATGGGTAAAACTCCACGCCACCGCCAACGTAATCCCGTCTTGAGCAATCGTCCCGTCAGTCTTCAACGGCTGCATTTCCAGCTCGCGCTCCAGCGCCGAATAGGCGGCCGCCAGTTGCCCTTCGACCCGCTCCACCCACGGTTCAAATTGAATATTCGCCGGCCGCAGGTTGCGTTCGTAGTAAAGCTGCACTGACTTTTCGCATGCCGCCAACGCCAGGCCGATCAGGCGCAATGAGCGCAGGCGTTGAGCGAGATCGCTGGGCATCAGGCTGTTGCCAGGACCGGCCAAGGCTTCGAGGTAGTCGAGGATCAACGTCGAGTCGATCAACACCTCGCCGTCGTCGAGCACCAGGGTGGGCGCCTTGACCACCGGGTTGATCTGCTGGAATTGCTCGAAATGCCGAAACACCGAAACCGACTGATGTTCCAGTGGGATGCCAAGGTGTTTGGCAGAGATGGCGACGCGCCGCACGTACGGCGAATCCAGCATGCCGATCAGCTTCATTGAACCGCTCCTTCAGATGTCCATTTCGGGATGGACAACCTTAGTTTAGCTTCAGCGAGCTGCAAACGGCGTGGCGCTAATCTTCGAAGCCGACCTGCTCGTGAATCTCATCGACCTTCAATTCCAGCCGATAGGCCACGGCGATAAACAGCGCCTGGCACAGGCACAGCGTCGCACTCAATGAGCGGAAGGCAAACGAACTGCCTTCGTTGACCAGCAGCACAGTGTTGGCGCGCTTTGCCAGAGGCGAGAGGTTGCTGTCGGTGATGATCAGGGTTTTTGCCTGATGGTGCTGGGCAATGCGCAGGCAGTGCTGGGTTTCCTTGCCATAGGGCGTGAAGCTGATGGCGATCACCAGGTCATTGGCGCGCACGCTGCGCATCTGCTCGCGGTAGCTGCCGCCGAGCCCCGAGACCAGGTGGATACGCTTGTTGGTGTGTTGCAGGTTGTAGACCAGGTAGTCGGCCACCGCGAATGAGCGACGCACGCCGACCACGTAGATATTGTCGGCATTCACCACCAGATCCACGGCCTTGTCGAAGGCCTGATCATCGAGTTCCAGTCCCAGCCGTTCGATGCCCGACAGGGTCGCATCGATGCACTCGCGCGCCAGGTCGCCGCCGCTGGCCTTCTGCGACTTGTTGGCAATCATGCTGCGAATGCGCTGCTGGTAGTTCTGCACCGGCGTGGTCTTGTGGGTGTAGGCCTCGCGGAACAGCGCCTGCATTTCGCTAAAACCGCTGAACCCGAAGCGCTGGGAAAACCGCACGATCGCCGACGGGTGCACTTCGCACTCGCGGGCGATGTCGCTGATGCGGTCGACCATGATCCGGTCGCTCTGCTGGCTCATGTAACTGGCGATGCGTTTGAGCTGGCGCGGCAGGCTTTCGTATTCGTTGGTGATCAGCTGCAGCAGACGCTCGGCGTTGATCGGGGGGCTGGCGAGATCGCTGTCGGGCGTGCTCTCGGTCGTCGCCGGCTGATCGGTGCGGGTCATAAGGAATCCTTCTGGCTTGTTCTTATAGGGAGGACGGATGGCGTCATCCCCTGACAATAGGTTGGCTGTGCGCAGTCTACAGGGTAGGCCGGAATAAAATCTTGAGCTTGCGGTCAGTACGAGGTGTGCTGAAACGATGCACTGCCTCTGGAACGCCTGTACCAAAGTTTATTGGAAAAAATATTCCACGTAAAAAATATTTAGAATAATTATTGATTGTTCGGTCCCGGACGTTTTAGTCTGCATCCACCAAGAGTGTTCGGCGCGGCCATCGCCCCGAACGCAGGCTGATAAAAATAACAGGAGCCAGCATGGGCCAGACTCGTTTTGCCAGTGGGCGTCAATTGGATCTGATTTGCCTGGGGCGCCTAGGCGTCGACCTCTATGCGCAGCAAGTCGGGGCGCGGTTGGAAGATGTTTCTAGCTTCGCCAAATACCTCGGTGGATCGTCCGCCAACATCGCCTTCGGCACGGCTCGGCTGGGTCTGAAATCGGCGATGCTGAGCCGGGTAGGGGACGACCACATGGGCCGCTTCCTGGTGGAATCCCTGACCCGCGAAGGTTGCGACGTCAGCGGCATCAAGGTCGATCCGGAGCGCCTGACTGCCATGGTCCTGCTGGGCCTCAAGGATCGAGAAACCTTTCCCTTGGTCTTCTACCGCGAAAACTGCGCCGACATGGCGCTGCGGGCCGAAGACATCAGCGAAGCCTTCATTGCCTCCAGCAAAGCCTTGCTGATCACCGGCACCCATTTCTCCACCGACGGCGTCTACAAGGCGAGCATCCAGGCGCTGGATTACGCCGAGAAGCACAACGTCAAACGGGTGCTGGACATCGACTATCGCCCGGTGCTCTGGGGCCTGGCTGGCAAGGCCGACGGCGAAACCCGCTTTGTCGCCGACCAAAACGTCAGCCAGCATGTGCAGAAAATTCTCCCGCGTTTCGATTTGATCGTCGGTACGGAAGAAGAATTCCTGATTGCCGGTGGCTCCGAGGATTTGCTCACCGCTCTGCGTAATGTGCGGCGCCTGAGCGCGGCGACCCTGGTGGTCAAGCTCGGTCCGCAAGGCTGCACGGTGATTCACGGGGTGATCCCGGAACGTCTCGAGGACGGCGCCATTTACCCCGGCGTTCGGGTGGAAGTGTTGAATGTGCTGGGCGCCGGCGATGCGTTCATGTCGGGTTTCCTCGCCGGCTGGCTGGAGGATGCGAGCGACGAGCGCTGCTGCCAGTTGGCCAATGCCTGCGGCGGTCTGGTGGTGTCGCGCCATGCCTGCGCCCCGGCCATGCCGACCCGCGCCGAACTCGATTATCTGTTTAACAGCCCGGTGCCGATTACCCGGCCGGATCAGGACGTGGTGTTGCAGCGTTTGCATCAGGTCAGCGTGCCGCGCAAACAGTGGAAGCAGCTGTTCATTTTTGCTTTCGACCATCGCGGGCAACTGGTGGAACTGGCGCAGAAGGGCGGTCGCGACCTGAACGCCATCGGCGAACTCAAGCAACTGTTTATCAAGGCTGTGGAACGGGTCGAAGCCGATTTGCGCAAGCAAGGCATCGAGGCCGATGTCGGACTGCTGGCCGATCAACGTTTTGGCCAGGACTCGCTGAACGCCGCCACCGGCCGCGGCTGGTGGGTGGCGCGTCCGGTGGAAGTGCAGGGTTCGCGGCCATTGGCCTTCGAACATGGGCGCTCCATCGGCAGCAACCTGATCGCCTGGCCGCAGGAACAAATCATCAAGTGCCTGGTGCAATTCCACCCCGACGACGAGCCGCTGCTGCGTCTGGAACAGGAAGCGCAAATCAAGGGTTTGTATCAGGCATCCCAAGTCAGCGGTCATGAGCTGCTGCTGGAAATCATCCCGCCCAAGGATCATCCGTCGCCCCATCCGGACGTGCTGTATCGCGCCCTCAAACGCCTCTACAACCTGGGCATTTACCCGGCGTGGTGGAAGATCGAAGCGCAGAGTGCCGAAGAGTGGAAGCAACTCGACGAGTTGATTCAAGAGCGTGATCCGTACTGCCGAGGCGTGGTGTTGCTGGGGCTGAATGCACCGGCAGCGGCACTGGCCGAAGGGTTTCAACAAGCCAGCCAGAGCCAGACTTGCCGCGGGTTTGCAGTCGGCCGGACGATTTTCCAGGAACCGAGCCGCGCGTGGATGGCCGGTGAAATCGACGATGAGGCGCTGATCCGTCAGGTGCAAGGCACGTTCGTCGAACTGATCGATGCCTGGCGCACAGCCCGGGCCTGACGTAACACCGCAGTACCAATGTGGGAGCGGGCTTGCTCGCGAAAGCGGTGTGTCAGGCGACAAACATGTTGAATGTGCCGGCCTCTTCGCGAGCAAGCCCGCTCCCACAGGGGTTCCGTGCCGGTCTTACTGATTTGTGTAAAACAATAAAAGGTGCAGCCATGCCCGCTATTCGAATTGGCATCAACCCGATCTCCTGGAGCAACGACGACCTGCCATCCCTCGGTGGGGAGACGCCGCTGAGCACCGCCCTGAGTGAAGGCAAGGAAATCGGCTACGAAGGTTTCGAGCTCAACGGCAAATTCCCCAAAGACGCCAAGGGTGTCGGCGATGTACTGCGCCCTTACAACCTGGCGCTGGTGTCCGGCTGGTATTCCAGTCGTCTGGCCCGTCGCTCGGTGGCCGAAGAAATCGACGCCATCGGCAGCCATGTCGAGCTGTTGGCGAAGAACGGCGCCAAGGTGCTGGTGTACGGTGAAGTCGCTGACTCCATTCAAGGCCAGCGCATTCCGCTGGTTGAACGCCCGCGTTTCCACACCGAACACGCCTGGCAGGAATACGCCGACAAGCTCACTGAACTGGCGCGCTTCACCCTGTCCCAAGGCGTGCGCCTGGCCTATCACCACCACATGGGCGCGTACGTCGAATCCCCGGCTGACATCGACAAGTTGATGGCGTTGACCGGCAGTGAAGTCGGCCTGCTGTTCGATTCGGGCCATTGCTACATGGGCGGCGGCGAACCGTTGCAGGTGCTGCGCAAACACATCGAACGCATCTGCCACGTGCATTTCAAGGACGTGCGCAAACCGGTGGTGCAACTGGCCCGCAACAACCTGTGGAGCTTCCCGGACTGCATCATCAACGGCACGTTCACCGTGCCCGGCGATGGCGACCTCGATTTCGGCGCCTTGCTCGACGTGCTGCTGGCGGCCGATTACCACGGCTGGCTGGTGGTCGAAGCCGAGCAGGACCCAGCGGTGGCACCGAGTTATGTCTACGCCAAAAAAGGCTACGACACCTTGCGTGCGCTGCTCGACGAGAGGACTGCATTATGAGCCTGCTGGTCAAAAGCAACGCCCGTGGCCGGACCATGGTCGAGCTGGGTAAAGGTGAGCTGGAATACGTCGGCTTCGCCGCTTACCGCTTGAGCCTGGGCGAAACCCTGCCGGTGTCGGCCGGTGATAAAGAACTGTGTCTGGTGCTGCTCAGCGGTCGGGTCAGCCTCAAGGGTGAAGCGCCGGGGCAGGGTGCGTTCGACTGGGACAACATCGGTGATCGTCAGTCGGTGTTCGAAGACAAATCCCCGTTCGCCGCGTACTTGCCACCCGGCAGTCAGGCGCAAGTGGTCGCGCTCAGCGATGTGCAAATCGCCGTGTGCGCCGCGCCCGGTTCAACGAGCAACGGCCTCGGCCCACGGCTGATCAAGCCCGACACCATGAAGCGCAGCGTGCGCGGTAAAGGCGCCAACACCCGTTACGTCTGCGACATTCTGCCGGACACCGAGCCGGCCCATTCGCTGCTGGTGGTGGAAGTGCGCACGCCTTCGGGTCACTCGTCGAGCTACCCGCCGCACAAGCACGACACCGACGATTTGCCGCACCAGAGTTTTCTCGAAGAAACCTACTACCACCAGATCAACCCGCCCCAGGGCTTCGTGTTCCAGCGGGTCTACACCGACGATCGCAGCATCGATCAGGCCATGGCTGTGGAAAACAGCGACCTCGTGGTCGTGCCCAAGGGTTACCACCCGGTCAGCGTGCCGTACGGCTACGAGTCGTATTACCTGAACGTGATGGCCGGCCCGAAACGTGTCTGGCAGTTCCATAACGATCCGCAGCACAGCTGGCTGCTTGATCTCTGAACTAAAAAGCCTGAATTCCAACCTCTGCACGGAGAACACGATCAATGAGCAACGCCCCGATCATCGGCCATTACATCCACGGTCAAGTGCAAGACAGCAGCAGCGAACGGTTCAGCAACGTCTTCAACCCGGCCACCGGCAGCGTCCAGGCGCGCGTCGGGCTGGCCAGCCAGAAGACCGTAGACGAAGCCGTCGCCTCGGCCCTGAAAGCGTTTCCGGCCTGGTCCGAACAATCGTCCCTGCGCCGTTCGCGGGTGATGTTCAAGTTCAAGGAATTGCTCGACCAACATCACGATGAGCTGGCAGAAATCATCAGTCGCGAACACGGCAAGGTGTTTTCGGACGCCAAGGGCGAAGTCACCCGGGGCATCGAAATCGTCGAGTACGCCTGCGGTGCGCCGAACCTGCTGAAAACCGAATTCAGCGACAACATCGGCGGCGGCATCGATAACTGGAACCTGCGTCAGCCGCTGGGTGTGTGTGCCGGCGTGACGCCGTTCAACTTCCCGGTGATGGTGCCGCTGTGGATGATCCCGCTGGCGCTGATCACCGGTAACTGCTTCATCCTCAAGCCGTCCGAGCGCGACCCGTCCGCCAGTGTGCTGATGGCCCGACTGTTGAGCGAAGCCGGTTTGCCAGACGGTGTGTTCAACGTGGTTCAGGGCGACAAGACCGCCGTCGACGCGTTGCTGCAACACCCGGACATCGAGGCGATTTCCTTTGTCGGCTCGACACCGATTGCCGAGTACATCCACCAGCAAGCCACCTCCCGCGGCAAGCGCGTGCAGGCGCTGGGTGGGGCGAAAAATCACATGATCGTCATGCCTGATGCGGATCTGGATCAAGCGGCGGATGCCTTGATCGGTGCCGCTTACGGCTCGGCCGGCGAGCGCTGCATGGCAATTTCGATTGCCGTGGCGGTGGGCGATGTCGGCGACCAACTGATTGCCAAACTGCTGCCGCGTATCGATCAACTGAAAGTCGGCAACGGCCTGAAGGGCGACAGCGACATGGGGCCGCTGGTGACCGCCGAGCACAAGGCCAAAGTCGAAGGTTTCATCGATGAAGGCGTGGCCCAGGGCGCGCAGCTGATCGTTGATGGCCGCCACTTCAAGGTGCCGGGCGCCGAGAACGGCTTCTTCGTCGGCGCCACGCTGTTCGACAACGTCACGACCGAGATGAGCATCTACCAACAGGAAATTTTCGGCCCGGTGCTGGGCATCGTTCGGGTCCCGGACTTCGCCAGTGCCGTCGCGTTGATCAACGCCCACGAGTTCGGCAACGGCGTGTCCTGTTTCACCCGCGACGGCGGCATCGCCCGAGCCTTCGCTCGCACGATCAAGGTAGGCATGGTCGGCATCAACGTGCCAATTCCGGTGCCGATGGCCTGGCACTCTTTCGGCGGCTGGAAACGCTCGCTGTTCGGCGATCACCACGCTTACGGCGAAGAAGGCATCCGCTTCTACAGTCGCTACAAAAGCGTGATGCAGCGCTGGCCTGACAGCATTGCCAAGGGCCCTGAATTCAGCATGCCGACGGCCAACTAATTCACCTGTGCGGAGAACAACAATAATGAGCAAACCCCTGCGTTTCGCCCTGAACCGTATGGTCGCCCCACGTTTGTCCCTGCCGGCGTTCATCGAGCTGGCGGTGACCCTCAAGGCCGACGCCATCGAAATTCGCAACGACCTTAAAGGCATCGAGATCGAAGACGGCACCGCACCCGAGCGCGTCCGTGAGTTGTGTGCCGCCAAAGGCATTACGGTGCTGTCGATCAACGCGCTGTATCCGTTTGATGTGTGGAATGACGAGCGTCGAGCACACGCCTTGGAGCTGGCCGCTTATGCCCGTGATTGCGGCGCACAGGGGTTGGTCATGTGTCCGCTCAACGACCGTGCCGACCTGCGTAACGAGGCCGCACGCGCTTCGGGTCTGCGCACGGCGTTGACTGAACTGGCGCCGATCCTGCGCGAACACGGCATCCTCGGCTTCATCGAGCCGTTGGGTTTCGAAGAATGCTCGCTGCGCCGTAAACGCACGGCAGTGGACGCGATCAAAGCCATCGGCGGGCTGGATGTGTTCCGTCTGGTTCACGACACCTTTCACCATCACCTGGCCAGCGAACATGAGTTCTTCCCCGAGCTGACCGGGCTGGTGCACATCTCCGGTGTCGAGGATGCCGAGGCACCGTTGGCGAGCATTCGCGATGGCCACCGGGTGCTGGTGGGCGAGGGCGACATCCTCGGCAACGCGGCGCAAATCGACACCTTGCTCAGCAGCGGTTACAGCGGCTACCTGTCGTTCGAACCGTTTGCCGACAGCGTCCATGGCCTGGCGGACATCCAGCAGGCGATCGGCGCGAGCATGGATCACCTGCAAAAATCCCTGGCCTGACAACACTTATGAACTGATGGAGATCAACTGTGGGAGCGGGCTTGCTCGCGAAGAGGGCGACACATTCAACATTGAAGTCGCCAGACACTCCGCTTTCGCGAGCAAGCCCGCTCCCACAGTGATCGCATTCCACAGCAAGTACCGGATTAGCTTCAAAGGAAGGTGCAAGCATGACTACAACAAGACTGACCATGGCCCAGGCCCTGGTGAAATTCCTCGATAACCAGTACATCGAGGTCGATGGGGTTCAAAGCAAATTCGTCGCCGGGATCTTTACCATTTTCGGTCACGGCAACGTGCTGGGCCTGGGCCAGGCCCTGGAGCAGGACAGCGGCGACCTGATCGTCCATCAAGGTCGCAACGAGCAAGGCATGGCCCACGCGGCCATCGGTTTCGCCAAGCAACACCTGCGGCGCAAGATCTACGCCTGCTCCTCATCGGTAGGCCCAGGCGCAGCGAACATGCTGACCGCCGCCGCGACGGCGACCGCCAACCGCATTCCCTTGCTGCTGTTGCCCGGCGATGTCTATGCCTGCCGCCAGCCGGACCCGGTGTTGCAACAGATCGAGCAGTTCCACGACCTGAGCATCAGCACCAACGACGCGTTCAAGGCCGCGAGCAAATACTGGGACCGCATCAACCGTCCCGAGCAACTCATGACGGCTGCGATCCACGCCATGCGCGTGCTCACCGATCCTGCCGAAACCGGCGCGGTAACCCTGGCCTTGCCGCAAGACGTGCAAGCCGAGGCCTACGACTACCCCGATTACTTCCTGCAAAAACGCGTGCATCGCATCGAACGTCGTCCGGCGACTGAAGCGATGCTGGGTGATGCGCTGGCGCTGTTCAAAGGCAAGCGCAAACCGCTGATCATTTGCGGTGGTGGGGTCAGATACTCCGGCGCCAATGCGGCATTGCAGGCGTTTGCCGAGCGCTTCGATATTCCCTTCGCCGAAACCCAGGCCGGCAAGAGTGCGGTGGTGTCCAGTCACCCGCTGAACGTTGGCGGCATTGGCGAAACCGGTTGCCTGGCCGCGAACCTGTTGGCCAAAGACGCGGATCTGATCATCGGTGTCGGCACCCGCTACAGCGATTTCACCACCGCGTCGAAATCCCTGTTTCAGCACCCGGACGTGCAATTTCTCAATCTGAACATCAGCCCCTGCGATGCATTGAAGCTCGACGGCGTGCAACTGTTGGCGGACGCCAAAGTCGGCTTGCAAGCGTTGGCTGAAGCCTTGGGCGATTACCGTTCTGCGTGGGGTGATCAACCGCGACAGGCCAAGGCGCAACTGGACGAGGAAGTCGACCGCATCTATCAGGTCGAATACCAGAGCAAAGACTTCATCCCGGAAATCAACGACCACATGGACCCGGCGGTGCTGCGCGAATTCATCGAGCTGACCGGTTCCTGCCTGACCCAGAGCCGCGTGCTCGGCGTGCTCAATGAAACCCTGGCCGATGACGCCGTGATCGTCGCCGCCGCCGGCAGTCTGCCCGGTGACTTGCAGCGCAGCTGGCGCAGCAAGGGCGTGAACACCTATCACGTCGAGTACGGCTATTCCTGCATGGGTTACGAGGTCAACGCCGCACTGGGCGTGAAACTCGCCGAGCCGGATCGCGAGGTCTATGCGCTGGTCGGTGACGGCTCTTACATGATGCTGCATTCCGAACTGGCGACCTCGATTCAGGAGCGCCGCAAGATCAACGTGGTGTTGCTCGACAACATGACCTTCGGTTGCATCAACAACCTGCAGATGGAACACGGCATGGACAGCTTCGGCACCGAGTTCCGGTTCCGCAACCCGGAAACCGGCAAGCTCGACGGTGGTTTCGTGCCGGTGGATTTCGCCATGAGCGCGGCGGCCTATGGCTGCAAAACCTACAAGGTGAACACGGTCGAAGAACTGAACGCGGCATTGGCCGATGCGCGATTGCAGACCGTGTCGACGCTGATCGACATCAAGGTCCTGCCCAAAACCATGATTCACAAATACCTGTCGTGGTGGCGGGTCGGCGTGGCGCAAGTCTCCACCAGCGCCCGCACCGATGCAGTGGCCAAGACCCTGAATGAACGACTGGCGAAGGCCCGTCAGTACTGATTGCCCCTGATACCAACAACAATTTTTCGCAGGAGAAACTTCATGTCTTTGCTCTCTAATTCACTGCGGGTCGGCGTCATCGGCACCGGGGCCATCGGCCAGGACCATATCCGTCGTTGCAGCCAGACCTTGCTCAATAGCCAGGTAATTGCTGTAACCGACATCAACTTGCAGCAAGCCGCGAAGGTCGTTTCTGACTTGAAACTGACCGCCGAGGTCTATCCCGACGGCCACGCGCTGATCAAGGCGCCGGAAGTCGAGGCGATTCTCGTTACCTCCTGGGGGCCGAGCCACGAAGAGTTCGTGCTGGCGGCGATTGCGGCGGGTAAGCCGGTGTTCTGCGAGAAGCCGCTGGCGGTCACCGCTGAAGGCTGCCGCAAAATCGTCGAGGCCGAAGTGGCCCACGGCAAACGCTTGGTCCAGGTCGGTTTCATGCGCCCGTATGACGAAGGCTATCGGGCACTGAAAGCAGTGATCGACAGCGGCCAGATCGGCGAGCCGTTGATGTTGCACTGCGCGCACCGCAACCCGACCGTGGGTGAAAACTACAAGACCGACATGGCGATCACCGACACCCTGATCCATGAGCTGGATGTGTTGCGCTGGTTGCTCGATGACGATTACGTGTCGGTGCAAGTGGTGTTCCCGCGCAAGAGCAGCAAGGCCCTCGCCCATTTGAAAGACCCGCAGATCGTGCTGCTGGAAACCGCCAAAGGCACACGCATCGATGTGGAAGTGTTCGTTAACTGCCAATACGGCTACGACATCCAGTGCGAAGTGGTGGGGGAGACCGGCATCGCCAAACTGCCGGAGCCGTCGCAGGTTCAGTTGCGCAGCGGGGCGAAGTTGTCCAACGCGATTCTGATGGACTGGAAGGATCGGTTCATCGCGGCGTACGACGTCGAGTTGCAGGCGTTCATCGATGGTGTGCGGGCCGGGCAGGTCGGTGGGCCTTCGGCGTGGGATGGCTTCGCCGCTGCCGTCGCGGCAGACGCGTGCATCGAAGCACAGAACAGCGGCCAGATCGTCAAAGTCAGCCTGCCAGACCGCCCACACTTCTACGGCTAACCCCGATCCAATGTGGGAGCGGGCTTGCTCGCGAAGGCGTCAGAACAGTCAACATTGATGTCGTCTGACCCACCGCTTTCGCGAGCAAGTCGAATCGTCGCACCGCCGCTCCCACAGGGGGTTGTGTCAAGGCTGAGGCCTTGGTCAGGAGAATAAGAACATGCGCATCGCACTAGACCCCTACATGTACCGCACCCTGTCCCTGGGCAAGATGGTCGATAAGGTCGCCGAGCTCGGTTATGAACACATCGAACTCTCGCCCCGGGAAGATTTCCTGCCGTTCTACAAAGCTCCGCGGGTCGACAAGGCGCGGATCAAGGAGTTTCGCAAAGCCCTGAGCGACACCGGGGTCAAGCTCTCTTCCTTGTTACCGATGTACCACTGGGCCGCTGCCGACGAAGGCCTGCGAGTTGCCGCCGTACGCAACTGGAAACGGGCGATCCAGATTGCCGTAGAGATGGACTGCGAACTGGTCAACACCGAGTTCACTGGTCAGTCAGACAACCCGCTGGTCTGCGAGAACCAGTTCATGCGCTCCATGGACGAGCTGATCCCGGAGTTCGAACGCGAAGGCATCAAGCTGGATATCCAGGCCCACCCGTACGACTTTTGCGAGCGCAACAACGAATCGGTGGACATCATTCGCGGTCTGGATCGCGAATGGATCAACTACCTTTACGCGGCCCCGCACACCTTCTTCTATGACGACGGCAAAGGCGATATCGCCTCGATGCTCAAGTATGCCGGGTCGAAGCTCAGCCACCTGATCATCGCCGACACCTACAACCACAAGGCTTCTTCGGGGTTGCGCTACATCGTCAACCCGCCGGGTGTCGTCGCCACCGTGCACCAGCATTTGGACATCGGTCAGGGTGAGGTCGATTGGGATGCGTTTTTCGGCACCTTGCGCGAGATTCAGTTCGACGGCATCGCCACGGTCTCGGTGTTTGCCTGGGAAGACCGGCCGGATGAGTCCAACCGGATGATGCTTGAACGCGTGACCCGCGAACTGCGCCGCTGACCTGTGTACGCAAAACCTGTGGGAGCGGGCTTGCTCGCGAAGACGGCGGCACATTCAACATTGATGTCGCCTGACATATTGCCTTCGCGAGCAAGCCCGCTCCCACAAGGTCCGTGTACATCCGGTAATTAACTATAAGGAGAATGTTTTCATGCGTATCGGACTTGTCGGTTACGGCCATGGCGGCCGGTTTTTCCATGCTCCGCTGATCAGCAGTTTGCCGGCGGCGACGTTCGTGGGTGTGGTCACCCGTTCGCCGGAACGCCGACAATTGCTGGCGGCCGAGCACACCGGGGTGCCAGCGTTTGACAGCATCGGCCAACTGGTGGAGGCCGGGATCGATGTACTGGTGGTGTCCACGCCGCTCAAGGGCCGTCCGGCGCTGGTGCTCGATGGCATCGAACACGGGGTGGCGGTGGTCAGCGACAAACCGTTCGCCGCTGACGCGCAGCAAGCCCAGACCCTGATCACCATGGCCGAGCGCCAGGGCGTGCAGCTCAGCGTCTATCAGAACCGTCGCTGGGACTCGGACTTCCTGACCGTGCGCAAACTCATCGAATCCGGTGCGTTGGGCCAGGTCACCCGTTTCGAATCGCGGATCGAGCGTTACTCACCACAGGCGGTGAACAACGGCAGTGGCGGTGGCTTCCTGCGCGATCTCGGTAGCCACCTGGTGGATCAGGCGTTGCTGTTGTTCGGTCCGGTGACACGGGTCTACGCCGAACTGGATTACCTGGAAAAAGGCCAGGTCTTCGATAACGGCTTCTTTATGGCCCTGACCCATGCCAGTGGCGTCACCTCACACCTGGGCGGCAGTTGCCTGCAAAACACCCCCGGCCCGCGCTTTCGGGTGACCGGCACCCAAGGCTGTTACAGCGTCGATGGCCTGGACGGGCAAGAAGCATCGGCACTCGCCGGGCTCTCGCCAAAATCCGAAGGTGAACGCTGGGGCGTTGAAGAGCATCGCCGCTGGGGCTGGTTCGAACAGGGTGAGGTGCGCGAGCGGGTTCCCTCCGAGCGCGGTTGCTGGAATCAGTTCTATTTACAGCTGCAAGCCGCGTTGCAGAGCGGTGGCCCACTGCCTGTGGAAGCCCGTGATGCACTGGCGACCACCCGCGTGCTAGACGCTGCACGACTGAGCGCCGAGCGGCATCAAGTGGTGGAATTGAGCCCGTTCAAGAGCCATGGAATAAAATCAGAATAAAATTCTAAAATGAGTTGATATAGAAATTATTTTCTAATAAAGTCATTTTCAGCGACCTGCCTCGCAACCTGTTTCAACCCTTTTCCCGCTTGCCTGCTTACTGAAATCGTCACGCCTCATCCATAAAACCAACAAGAATGTGGAGAAAGACTTTTCATGAAGACCAAGATCCGCTTCGCCTCACTTGCCTTGTCCCTGATGTTCGCCAGTGGTGCGGCGCTCGCCGATATGAAGATCGGCGTCAGCATGTCCCAATTCGATGACACCTGGCTGACCTACCTGCGCGAATCCATGGACAAGAAAGCCAAGTCCTATCCCGAGGGCGTGCAGCTGCAATTCGAAGACGCCCGCAGCGACGTGGTCAAGCAGTTGAGCCAGGTCGAAAATTTCATCAGCCAGAAGGTCGATGCCATCGTGGTCAACCCGGTTGACACTGCCGCCACCCGTAAAATCACTGAAGCCGCCGTCAAGGCCGGTATCCCGCTGGTCTACGTCAACCGCCGCCCCGATGACCTGAAGCTGCCCAAAGGCGTGGTCACTGTCGCCTCCAACGATCTGGAGGCCGGTGAAATGCAGATGCAGTACCTGGCCGACAAAATGGGCGGCAAGGGCGACATCGTGATTCTGCTGGGCGACCTCGCGAACAACTCCACCACCAACCGCACCAAGGGCGTCAAAGACGTTCTGGCCAAATACCCGAACATCAAGATCGAGCAAGAGCAGACCGGCATCTGGTCGCGGGACAAGGGCATGACCCTGGTCAACGACTGGCTGACTCAGGGCCGCAAGTTTGACGCGGTGGTGTCCAATAACGACGAAATGGCCATTGGTGCCGCGATGGCCTTGCAACAGGCCGGCGTCAACAAGGGCAGCGTACTGATTGCCGGTGTCGACGGTACGCCGGACGGCTTGAACGCGATCAAGAAAGGCAACATGACGGTCTCGGTGTTCCAGGACGCCAAGGGTCAGGCCGACGGTTCGATCGACACCGCTGTGAAAATGGCCAAGAACGAGCCGGTTGAACAGGCCGTGTGGGTGCCATACCGCTTGATCACCCCGCAAAACGTCGACACGTTCAAATAGCCCGTCCGTTCAATAACAACAATAAACACGCAAGGTTGCGACCGCGACCTTGCTGATGGAGTACCTGATCATGTTCGCTTCAGCGACTGCTTCGAGCACCCCGTTGGTGGGTATCCAGCCAGCTGCAACACCTGTCGATGAGCCGTACCTGCTGGAGATCATCAACGTCAGCAAGGGATTTCCCGGTGTGGTGGCCTTGTCCGATGTGCAGCTTCGGGTACGCCCTGGTTCCGTGCTGGCCTTGATGGGCGAAAACGGTGCGGGCAAATCCACCCTGATGAAAATCATTGCCGGCATCTACCAGCCGGACGCCGGTGAACTGCGTCTGAGGGGCAAACCGGTGGTTTTCGAAACGCCATTGGCTGCGCTCCAGGCCGGGATCGCGATGATCCACCAGGAACTCAATCTGATGCCGCACATGAGCATCGCCGAGAACATCTGGATCGGCCGTGAGCAGCTCAACGGTTTCCACATGATCGACCACCGTGAAATGCATCGCTGCACGGCGAAACTGCTGGAACGCCTGCGGATCAACCTCGATCCGGAAGAGCAGGTCGGCAACCTGAGCATCGCCGAACGGCAGATGGTCGAGATCGCCAAAGCCGTGTCCTACGATTCCGACATCCTGATCATGGATGAGCCGACCTCGGCCATCACCGACAAGGAAGTTGCGCATCTGTTCTCGATCATTGCCGACCTCAAGAGTCAGGGCAAAGGCATCATCTACATCACCCACAAAATGAACGAAGTGTTCAGCATCGCCGATGAAGTGGCGGTGTTCCGTGACGGCGCCTACATCGGCTTGCAACGGGCCGACAGCATGGACGGCGACAGCCTGATTTCGATGATGGTCGGCCGCGAACTGAGCCAGTTGTTCCCGGTGCGTGAACAGCCGATCGGCGATCTGCTGCTGTCGGTGCGTGACCTTAAGCTGGACGGCATTTTCAAGGATGTTTCCTTCGACCTGCACGCTGGCGAGATCCTCGGCATCGCCGGGTTGATGGGCTCGGGACGGACCAACGTCGCCGAAGCGATTTTCGGCATTACCCCAAGCGACGGTGGCGAAATTCGTCTCGACGGCGAAGTGGTGCGCATCAGCGATCCGCACATGGCGATCGAGAAGGGCTTCGCGCTACTGACCGAGGATCGCAAGCTCAGCGGCCTGTTCCCGTGCCTGTCGGTGCTGGAGAACATGGAAATGGCAGTGTTGCCGCATTACGCCGGCCACGGTTTCATCCAGCAAAAAGCCCTGCGCGCCTTGTGCGAAGACATGTGCAAGAAGCTGCGGGTCAAAACCCCGTCGCTGGAGCAGTGCATCGACACCTTGTCCGGCGGTAATCAGCAGAAAGCCTTGCTGGCGCGCTGGCTGATGACCAATCCACGGATCCTGATTCTCGACGAGCCGACCCGCGGTATCGACGTCGGCGCCAAGGCCGAGATCTACCGGCTCATTTCCTACCTCGCCAGCGAAGGCATGGCGGTGATCATGATTTCCTCGGAGCTGCCGGAAGTGCTCGGCATGAGCGACCGGGTGATGGTCATGCACGAGGGCGACCTGATGGGCACCCTCGACCGCAGTGAAGCGACCCAGGAACGAGTGATGCAATTGGCCTCGGGCATGTCCGCGGTTCACTAATGGATGCCGGCGCTGGTTGTGGCCAGCGTCGGCGACGCGATAGAAGGGTGAGTGTTTATGAACGCGATACTGGAAAACAAGCCAGCAACGGCACCGGTCAAGAGTCGCCGGCGCTTTCCGACCGAGTTGAGTATTTTCCTGGTGCTGATTGGCATCGGCCTGGTCTTTGAAGTGTTTGGCTGGATCGTGCGCGACCAGAGCTTCCTGATGAACTCCCAGCGTCTGGTGCTGATGATTCTGCAGGTGTCGATTATCGGTCTGCTGGCGATCGGCGTGACCCAGGTCATCATCACCACCGGTATCGACCTGTCCTCCGGCTCGGTGCTGGCGCTGTCGGCGATGATCGCTGCGAGTCTGGCCCAGACGTCGGACTTCGCCCGGGCGGTGTTCCCGTCGCTGACTGACTTGCCGGTGTGGATCCCGGTGATTGCCGGGCTCGGGGTCGGACTGCTGGCGGGGGCGATCAACGGCAGCATCATTGCCATTACCGGTATCCCGCCGTTCATTGCCACCCTCGGCATGATGGTTTCGGCTCGTGGCCTCGCGCGTTACTACACCGAAGGCCAACCGGTGAGCATGCTCTCGGATTCCTACACGGCGATCGGACACGGCGCGATGCCGGTGATCATTTTCCTGGTGGTCGCGGTGATCTTTCACATCGCCCTGCGTTACACCAAGTACGGCAAGTACACCTACGCCATCGGCGGCAACATGCAGGCGGCGCGTACCTCGGGGATCAACGTCAAGCGGCATCTGGTGATCGTCTACAGCATCGCCGGGTTGCTGGCAGGCCTGGCGGGTGTGGTGGCGTCGGCACGGGCCGCGACCGGGCAGGCCGGGATGGGCATGTCTTATGAGCTGGACGCGATTGCCGCGGCCGTGATCGGCGGCACCAGCCTGGCCGGCGGAGTAGGGCGCATCACCGGCACGGTCATCGGCGCACTGATCCTCGGGGTCATGGCCAGCGGTTTCACCTTTGTCGGCGTCGATGCCTACATTCAGGACATCATCAAAGGCCTGATCATCGTGGTCGCAGTGGTCATCGATCAGTACCGCAACAAGCGCAAACTCAAGCGCTGAGCCTCAGATAAAGCAGCCAATGCGCCACGCCTGACCCGCGTGGCGCAGCCGTTTGTCTTCTATATACAGCCGCTCGATTGAATTTCTTGCTATAAACGCACTCCGATAACCACCGCAAAGACTGCCATAGAGCACTTTCAGGGCTTTGTCGGACAAATTCGCTGTCTTTTCAGTTGCTGAGGCCTCAAGTCGGCCTTAGACTGCCGCCCCTCGTAAATTGAGTGCCGGGTGGCGCTTGGAATTACACGGCGCCGTTCCGATGGCCAACCCAGGTCCGCCGGAACGCTCCCTAATTCGCCTTAATGCACGTTTTTTTATAGAGATATCAATGACAAAGGACAAGTTGCTGGCCATGCCGGCGGATGACTACATGAATGCCGAGCAACATGCTTTTTTCTCTGAGCTGTTGCAGAACATGAAAGTCGAAACCCATGAGCGCATCGAACAGAACCGCATCGCCATCGAAAGCCTGGACACCCCGGCCGATCCGGCCGACGCTGCTTCTGTTGAAGAAGAGCGCACCTGGCTGGTAAACGCGATCGATCGCGACCAACGCATGCTGCCTCAGTTGGAACAGGCTCTGGAACGCATCAAGGAAGACAGCTTTGGCTGGTGCGACGACAGCGGCGAGGCCATTGGCCTGAAGCGCCTGCTGATCAGCCCGACCACCAAGTACTGCATCGAAGCTCAAGAGCGTCACGAACAGATCGACAAGCACCAGCGTCAGGCCTGATTTCGTAACGCCCCGCATCGCGGGCAAGCCTCACTCCTGTAGGAGCAAGGCTTGCCCGCGATGCTTTTTTTCGTCTGCGAAAAACCCGCGCACTTCTATTGATCTGCTGCAAGGCCCACTACTAATGGACCATAGATAATGGCCTTGTAGTGGCGTTTAATGCCGATACAACAATTAGAATGACTCGGGGGATGACGAAGATGACGCGTGACGGATCTGTGGTTGCAGCAGTGTCTGCACCCGTACTTTTGCCGAAAAACCTTTGGCTGACGCCGACTCTGCAAAGCATCGCCCTGATGCTCTTGTTGTGCGGCATGACGCTGGGCGGCTGGTCGCTTTACCTTGGCCTGCCATTGGCGGTGCTGGTGATCTGGCTACCTCGCTTGCGCACGCGCGCCATCCCTGAGGCACCCCCCGTCGACAGCGCCAGCGCGATTGCCGAGTTGACTCGCGATCTTTCCTACACCACCAGTCATAACGCGTTGTCTGCCGCCGGTGTGGCCTTTTCGGTCAAGCAACTGGCCGACAAACTGCAATCGCAGCTCGGTGCCGCGGCGCAGATTGTCAGCAACGCCGAAGTGATGATCGCGACCGAACAAGCCACCTCGACACTCAGCCGGGAAGCGCTCAGTGCGGCCAGCGAGGCACATCGCAGCAGCGCGGCAGGACGTACGGAGCTGATCGAGTCCATCGCCCGTATGCATCAACTCAGTCAGCGCGCCAGTAACAGCCGTGAACTGATCGAAGCCCTGAGCCTGCGCAGTGATGATATCCAACGGGTCACTCTGGTGATCCAGTCCATCGCCAGCCAGACCAATCTGCTGGCATTGAACGCGGCGATTGAGGCGGCGCGGGCCGGGGAGCATGGTCGCGGATTTGCGGTGGTGGCCGATGAGGTTCGCGGTCTGGCCGCGCGCACGGCGACGGCCACCGGCGAAGTCGGGGAAATGGTCGCTGATATTCAGCAACGCACCGCGCAAGTGGTGGAGCAGATCCGTCAACTGTCCAGCGACCTCGACATCGGAGTCGAGCAGGTCGAGCACACCGGTCAGCATCTGGAGAACATTGCGCGTCTGGCTGCCGGCGTCGAAAGCCAGGTCGGGGAAATCGCCAGGGGCGCCGACACCAACCGCGAACAACTCGATAGCCTGTTTCACGCCATCGAACAGATGCGCAGCGACCTGGCGATCAGCGACCAACAAACCCAGCGCCTGGCCCAGGCTGCCGTGCAAATGGAAGGTCAGGCCGAAACCATCAGCGAACGCCTCGCCGAAGTCGGGCTGGATGACTATCACCAGCGGATCTATGACCTGGCCCGCGAAGGCGCGAGTCAGATCGCGGCGCGCTTTGAAGCGGATATCGACGAGGGCCGCGTCAGCCTCGATGATTTGTTTGATCGCAATTACCAAACCATTCCTAACACCAGCCCGGCGAAATACCAGACTCGCTTCGATCGCTACGCCGATCAGGTGTTGCCGGCGATCCAGGAACCCTTGTTGCCGCGTCATGAAGGCCTGGTGTTTGCCATTGCCTGTACGCAGCAGGGCTATGTGCCGACCCACAACAAGGTCTTTAGCCAACCCCTGACCGGTGATGCGCAGGTCGATACCTTGCAGAACCGCACCAAACGCAAATTTGCCGATCGCACCGGGATCCGCTGTGGCAGCCATCAGCAGGCCGTACTGCTGCAAACCTACACCCGCGACACCGGTGAACTGATGCACGACCTCTCGGTGCCGATCATGCTCAAGGGCCGGCATTGGGGTGGTTTGCGATTGGGTTATAAGCCGGAAAGCGCTCGTTGATAGACCGTGATGCTGTTCACTTGGGGTTGTTGGGGTACATATCCGTTTCTGCGGTGATGGCTGCTGGCGGTTTCGCTTTTACAGCGACTCCCTTTTGCAGACGCCCAAAAGGAAGCAAAACGCTTT